>NZ_JACJDU010000018.1:0-81306 GCF_014163715.1 Shewanella sp. SR44-4
TGGCTATGGTTTTATAACAATGAAAGACCCAATACAGCAATTGGTGGTATCCCACCAAAGCAAAAACTGGCACTAGTGGCCTAAGTCTCTACTTTTGACCTCAGCTAAAAATGGGGAGATTACCCGTTGAAATATCAGGGGCACTAGACATTTATCGGTTAACCCTAAGATGGCACTATTCAAGTCAGAGGTGCTTTTTGCACAGTTAGTTTCAGGCTCATTTAGGGTGTAAACCGATTCTTTAACATGGCCACCCATTCCAACAGGCCTTTTTAACATGGCCACCCATTCCAATTGGATAAATAATAAAGACTCAACTAGGCTTTATTTACCTTTATCTCTAACAGGTAACCTAAGATGGCCAGACCAAGACAAACTATCGTTAGCTTAGACGATACGTCTTACTATCATTGTTGCTCACGAGTTGTGCGTAAGGCTTTTCTTTGCGGAATAGATAACTCGACAGGCGAGAACTTTGAACATCGACGAGAGTGGGTGGATTCACGTATTCTTGAGTTGGCGACCATTTTCGCCATTGATATTTGTGCTTATGCCGTCATGAGTAACCACTTGCATGTGGTGATAAAAGTCGATGCAGACAAAGCGAGGCACTGGTCAGATAAAGAAGTACTGATGCAGTGGCATAAAGGCTTTAAAGGCACATTGTTAACTCATAAGTATGTTAAAGAGGAAGATCTTAATCAGTTTGAGCGCCAAATAGTCGATGAATGCATTACAGAGTACCGTAAACGATTAGTTGATATCAGTTGGTTTATGCGGTCTCTCAGTGAGCCGATAGCTCGAATGGCCAACAAAGAAGATAAGTGTACAGGTCGCTTCTGGGAAGGTCGTTTTAAATCTCAAGCCTTATTAGATGAAGCGGCCGTATTAGCCTGTATGGCGTATGTCGATTTGAACCCAATTCGAGCCAAGATGGCTGCGACCCCAGAAACCTCAGATTACACCAGTATTCAGCGCCGAATAAACTCAGCAATAAAAGGCGAGCAACCTACAGAGTTATTACCTTTTGTGGGTAATGAACGTTTAGACATGCCTAATGGGCTAATGTTCAGCGTGAAAGACTACATTGTACTCGTCGAAGATACAGGCCGGATTATTCGAGAAGATAAGCGTGGTGCTATCAGTGAAAGTAGTCAAGATATACTTAATCGATTAAACATCCCCGAAGAAAATTGGTTAAAAATCACCACAGAGTTTGGTGCGTTATTTAAAGGCGCTGTTGGTGCATTACCCGCATTAACTGAATATTGTGAGCATTTAGACCGAAAACGACGACAAGGTGCTGCAAATTGCCAGCGTTGGCTGTGCGCTTAAGTCTTAACTTCCACCCCAAATTACAATTCACTTTGAACTTGATTAACATCAAGTTTTTCAGCTGTGCTGAATTCTGCTGATGACGAATAAACCACTCATATAACGCTATGATTTAGACATATGGATTGAAGTTGGTGAGTTGATTGCATCGAGCTGAACTCTCTCCAAAGCAATGAAAACGAGATATGTTACTTATTTAAATGATGGGTGGCATTGTTTTGTATGTTACTTATTTAAATGATGGGTGGCATTGTTTTGTACTCGGTTTTGTACTCCAAAGCAATGAAAACGAGATATGTTACTTATTTAAATGATGGGTGGCATTGTTTTGTAAATGATGGGTGGCATTGTTTTATGATGATTCAAATAATGGGTGGCATTTTTTTAGAAGGAAAAAGAACTCTCTCCAAAGCAATGAAAACGAGATATGTTACTTATTTAAATGATGGGTGGAATTTTTTTATGATGGGAGGGAAGTCATCGCTTCATTATTAAGACAGGCATTCAAAAATTAGAACCAATTGGTTACTGGTATGGTGTTGCTATTCTGACGCATGGGGGAGTTCAAAACACAACAATATCGATTAGCCTACACTTATATGTTCGGTAATACCGTTTCAGCTCGTATCTTTAAATGAATTCATTTGCTATATTTTATTGTAAGTAAAGTAGCGCTTTGATTTATTTCTGGAGGGGGTATGGCGAGATCACTTGTACTGTTTATTGTCTTTAGTCTAATACCCATATTTTCTGTCTATGGAAAAGAATTGAAACTTGCTGTGGTACCTAAATTTAATAGTGTTTTTTTTGAGCAAAGTAAAGCTGGTTGTATAGATGCCGCCGCTCAAATAAAAGGCGTGAAATGCATATATCGAGGACCAGATATAAGTAATGTTAGGATGCAAGATCAGGTAATAAATCAATTGATTGATGAAGGTGTCGATGGTATCGCGGTAGCCGTTACACAGTCTAAATATCTCGTTAACAATAGCCTGAAGAGAGCTAAAGAAGCAGGCATACCGATTATTACCTATGACTCTGATTTTGATGCTTCAATCAACGAAGACCCTAATAATATACGTCTAGCCTATATAGGCACTGATAATTTTGAATTGGGTAAATCATTAGGTGAAGAGTTAAAAAAACTTCGGCCCAATGGGGGAACGCTAATAATGCAATCTGGGCGACCAGATTCTCCTAATCTGAATTTAAGACTTATGGGTGTTCGTTCCGCATTATCGGGGAAAAAATACGATACACCTCCTGGCGAATTGCTTAATAACGACTCGGGCTGGACTGAAGTTAGAGAACCTTTTTTTAATTTTGATCAGCTGGATCAATCTGTTAATCAAATGGAGTCTGTAATGAAAGGTAAACCTGTAAAAGCAGATTCCTTTATTACTGTTGGTGGTTGGGCACAAAATGATCAAGCACTTTACCGTAAAATGATTGCCCCGTACCAGGCAAAAATTAATAACAACAAGGTCATCATTATTATTACTGATACATCTTCTGAACAATTAACTATGTTGGAAGATCAACTTGCTCATATCAATATTGGTCAAAACCCATATGAAATGGGAAGACAAGCTATTTTGACACTTTATAAGATTGTAACAGAACAAAAATATGAGAAAACAATTTACACTCCTATCACAGTTTGCACACCAGAGAATGTTGATACCTGTAACAAGAGTGCGGGATTGTAATCATATTTAATGTCGCCTGATACGAATTAAACATGGCTACGAATTAAACATGGCCACCCAAAGTTGTCGGCTAAACAATTAGCAATTAACAATGAAAAACGCTTTAATTACCCTTTGAAAAGGGTAATTAAAGATGGCCAGATCAGGCCAAGACAAACCATTGTTAGCTTAAATGACACGCCTTTTCCCTGTATATAGAAAGTTGCCACTGTTGCTCGCGTTTAGTACGTAATGCTTTTCTTTGCGGGATTGATAATTCGACAGGTGAGAGCGTTGAGCATCGCCGAGAATAGGGTTATTCACATATTTTTATACTGATTTTCTGCTTATTAAGCACGCTATTTGTTAGACCAGAATTTTGATAGCAAGATTAGTTGTAAATAATGTGTGTTGCTGATAATAATCGATCTCACATATGAAAGGTGGTTCAATTACACTCCAATCTTATAAAAAGCCTGAATGGAAGAATGAGTATGCCACACCAAGATCAGAGCCTTACCATTAAAATGGCAGCTCCTTTTTGTATATTATTAATAGTGATATTACTGACACAGGTTGTTGGTGTGTATGTCAGCAATAACTTTTTAGCTTCTGGAGGGGTTAAAGGTTATTGGATTATAAGTCGATTAATCTTTCCATTTGTTCTTGTTTTATTGCTGGCCATACCGTTAAAACAATTGTACTTCTCTAAACCAACAATTAATCGTGAAAACCTGCTACTTATGGCTGTGTTTTTGGGTCTTTTGCTTTGTTTATTCGTTTATCTACAATTTTTTGCCGCAGATTATTTATCTCATTATCGTCATGGCAGTTCTTTAGAGGGGCTAAGAGAGGCAGGGAAGTTTCAACGTTTTTTAATTTTTACCGTATCGACTATCATTGGCTGGGAGGTGCTTCACCGAGGATTTTTATTGGGTGGTGGCCAATATTGTTTAACTCAGCATTACAAAATCAACCCGACGGCGGCGGCTGTGATAATGACCCTTATTGTCTGCATCTTTGAAGTATTATTCCACATAAAAAAACCGATTTACGAAGCTATAGGTATGATTTTTGCCTCGCCATTATTGTCTTATTTAACCATTAAGACGCGCAGTTTATGGCCAGCATTAACGTTTCATTTATTGATTGAGTTAGCATTTGGCTTTTCCGCTTTCTATTATTCGGTCTATTAATTACTGCATTTATAAACTTGGCCAAAATCTAAAATCACTATGGACACCCAAGAGTGTTGATGGACACTGGCATACTATTTGATATCGGACAGAATTGGTTTGTGTAGCGAAGCTGTTTTTAGATCGTAGCAAGTCAGTGATAGCAAGTGATAGTGAATAAATTAATCTTTTGCGGCATTACCAAATTCTGTAGTGATTAATCACTATGCCAAAACACATCCTCTAAGTATAACCTAGAAAAGTAAGCTTACATGCCATACACGCGCATCTAATTTTTTTTATGGCTCTTTACTGTAAGTATGGCATTTGTGCAAATCAAGAAAGGTAACGTAAATGCACATCGCTATTGGATGATAATAAACTACTCTTTAACTTGTTCAGCCATTACCCTTAGATTGTATCTACCATCATTTTCGTGGTTATTTAATGTAGACTTTATAACGTCTTATATTGCAATTTCTTGGGTTGCCTGGGTTCCAAATGTATTAGTAGCACAATTATATTTACTAAAAACCAAACGTGTTAATTATGCCGTTCAACGTCCTATTGATAATACATTAAGTACATAGAGCAAAGTGTAAACAGCTCCTAAACCCAACCAATAAGCGAGAAATAGCTTGATTAATTTGGTTAATCAGCTTGGTTAACCACTCGCGCCCCTTGGGGCACTTATTGCAAGTCGGACATGAGAAACTTATGATGCAAAATAGTGCTATTAAAATTGCCTTTTGGCGAGGCGTGCTAATTGCTCCGCTTGCAGTACTGCCTGCAACACTTATTTGGGCTTTAATTGCCGTGGTTAATCAATTTACTGTTCAAAACTTAATTGATGCGATTTTTAATGTAATATTTATCAGTTTTTGGGGCATTTGCGTTGCTTATGTTATTACCGCGACATATGGCAGCTTAGTTTGGTATGCGCTTTGGCGTTATAACGTGCTGTCGTTGGGCTCATTATAATTAGCTGTTGTTATTCCTTGTGCGATAACGGCGATCATTACGACCGATATTTTGTTTTCGTTAATGGTCACATATTATTCATTAGCCGTGGTATTTTCGTTTTGGTTTGTTGGTATTCGAAATATTAAAGAGTGATAACGGCATCGTATTTTTTCAGTTGTGGGACGATGTGAAATTAATATCAAAATCGTACATCTGTTTTACGCCTTATGGCAGATAAAAGGAGTTTATTTTGCGCTTGATTCATTGGATTTACTTAACAATTGTTATAGTTGCAACTTTTTCGGCAAGTTCATCTGCCACAGTTGCAGTTGAGATATTGCCTATGCGCGACAGAGCTGAGTTTATTGACCGCATACTGGCTAAGCGGGTAGAGCTATTATTACCCAAGTTGATGAATGAACATAAGCTCGATATGTGGGTAATCATTAGTCGTGAATACAATGAAGACCCTGTTATTAAAACGCTATTACCTGCTACATGGATATCTGCTCGCCGCACAACAATACTGGTATTTGCTCGTAAAGGTGACGGCAGTGTTGATGCTTATGCAATCGCGCCTTATAACGTTGGTAATGTTTTCGAAAAAGCGTGGGATAAATCAAAACAACCCAATCAATGGTTGGCTCTTAATGAGTTAATTGAAAGCTATCAACCCAATACCATAGGTGTTAATCAATCGGAACATTGGGCTCACGCCGATGGACTAGTCGCAACAGATAAAGAAAATTTGTTAGCGCATTTACCCGAAAAATATAAAACAAAAATAGTTTCAGCTGAACCCGTCGCCGTAGGATGGTTGGAGCAACGAATACCTGAAGAAATTGCCGTTTATAAAGATATCGTAAAATTGGCTCATGCAATCATTGCTGAAGCATTTTCTAACCAAGTCATTATCCCTGGGGAAACAACGACTGATGATGTGGTTTGGTGGCTACGAGAGCGTATCGTTGAGCTCAAGTTACAAACTTGGTTTCATCCAAGTGTATCAATTCAGCGTAGTGATGATGTTGCCTTAGCGCGCGAGTCGAGTGTTACCCATGACAATGATAAGCAAATTATTTTACCGGGCGATCTACTGCATGTTGATTTTGGCATAACCTATTTACGTTTAAATACGGATACGCAGCAGCATGCTTATGTACTCAAGCCAGGCGAAAGCGAAGCACCACAATATTTACAACAGGCGCTGTTATCTGGCAATAAACTACAAGATGTATTTACCGGACAATTTGCTGAAGGTCATACTGGTAACCAAGTATTAAAACGCTCTCGTGAACGTGCAATTTCACAAGGATTAACGCCCACAATTTATACTCACCCGCTGGGTTATCATGGCCATGCCGCAGGTACGACACTGGGAATGTGGGATTCGCAAGACGGGGTTCCTGGTGATGGTGACTACCCATTACACCTCAATACGGCCTATTCAATTGAGCTTAACAATGCCGTTTATATTGAGCCGTGGAAAAAAGAAATCAGAATTATGCTAGAAGAAGATGCCATTTTTGACGGATCGGGAGTGTGGTATTTAAATGGCAGACAAACAGCTTTTTTACTGATTAAATCTCAGTCTCGCTGAGCTTTATAGATTAAAACTTGTTTGGGAAAAATAGATACTCTTATATACAACAATGGTACGCGAGTGTTGGGGGCAAAGCCTCCTGTTAGGTGTATTCAACGAACCAAGTTACTCATTCTTTAGGTTCTATTTCGTTCCACATTTTAGTACGTTATGATTCATCGCTTAAAACAGCGTAAAGCAAACAAGGAAGTTGTATATGTCAGGAAGCAAAGTCTACTCACCCGTTCAAGCTAGTCTAGGCGCATTTTTAGGAGGGCCAATAGCTTCAGTTTTTTTCATAAAACAGAACTTTGTCGTCTTGAATGATGATGAAGCCGTTAAAAAAACGAATCGCTATGGTGCTTTGGTTATTACTTTTTTCATCTCAATTTTGCCTTTTTTGCCAGAAAACTTTCCAAATATGATCATTCCTATAATCACGATTATTTCTACGAGACTTTTAGTTGAAAAGTTTCAATTTACAAAAGAAGTCATCTCCAATAACGATGATTTAGATTTTCATTCTAACTGGCGAGTACTTTTTGTCAGCTTGATAAGTCTGGTTATTTTTATGATTATTGGCGTTAGCCTGTTGTTGGCGTTAGACTTTTTGGGTGTTGAAAGTCTGCTGTAAACTTCACGACTTCACGACTTCACGTCTTTACTATGGGTAATTTTTTGAAAATGAAGTCAGCTTTCAAAGATAGTGATGTCAGGTTTTATTTTTTTAATAAAAACAAAAATTGAGCAAATGAACTTAATCTACGCTATTTCGAACTAGCATGATTTAATTTTGGTCAAACATTAACAAGGAACTCAGTTGAGAAAAATCATTTATATCTTAGGATTGATATCCGTATTTTCAGTGCAAGGTGCCAGTTTTGATTGCTCGCTGGCCAGAAGCTCGATAGAAAAGAACATATGTGCTAACCCTGATATTTCAAAGGCAGATGAGGCGTTAGCAACGCTTTATAGCAATATTAAAAGCCAAGCTAAATATGTTAATGATTTAATTAATGGTCAGCGTGCTTGGTTAACACAACGAAATGCATGTGAGACTGATGTTTGTATTTTAGATAAATACCAATCTAGAGCGTTGGCGTTAAATGCTTGGCCTGAAACAGAGGCTAAAAAAGATAAAGTGCTTGAAAACTGTACCGATCGTCCTGAGTGTTGGCCAGAAGGCAGCGCTATGCATACTGGTTTGACATTAGTTAACAGTTTGAACAAGGCATCTGCTCAATTGAAAATAAAGCATGATGAGCTCATCGCTCTGTTGTCTGATGCCCCTAATTATGATGGTGAAAAACAGCCTGACTCTCGTGTTATCTCGGCTTTAACCGCACAGCAACTGTCCTGGAGTACTTATAGATCTGACGAATGTGAATTAATTGGTTCGCTGACCGGAGCGGGTGGCTCATGGCCATCGACTTATGCTAATCGTTGTGAGGTCAATTTGACTGAAGAACGTTTGCGCCGCGTTAATTCATCTATTAAGTGTATTAACAAAATACCTTTAGAAGATCGTTGGATGGAACAGTCTCGTTGTTTACAGCAACTTGCACCGTTAGCCAATAAAGTGTAGATAATTAACGTAAACGAGGGCTGCTAAGTACCTATTAAACAAGTTATTAGCTTCCTTAGTTATTTGGCCTGCATTTCTCGTTATAGGATGTCATTATTTAAAGGTAACTTTGCCTCCCACCATTTTAAAGGCTGGTGCGCCTCTCACTAAGGTATCTCGAGCAAATACTTGGCCGCATTCAGGGCATGTGCAAGGAACCTTGGTGTTGTCTTCGACAATACGCTCCTTAAAGCATTTGATTAAGGCGCCTTTACCTCCCTTACGATACTTAAACAATGGTGCTTTACACTTAGCGCAGAAAACATCGACGGTGCGCGAAGGACCTTTCTTGTTGGGTTGGGCCATGTATCGTTTACTCTAAAGTCTGTAAAGTGCTTTAGCCTATTGTAATGAAAAGTGCCGGGTTAGGCTAAAGTTAGCGATGCCTTTTATCATCCGGCCCTCTTGCTATTGGTGTACGCTGTTATCCGTTAATGTTACTGACCAAGAAAGAGCTTAAGACTCTTTTAATGCTTATCTTTATGACTGGCTGTTTAATATTAATCAGCCTATTGGCACTCAAAAGTGCTTGGAGTGCCAACCATAAGAAGATCGTGATTAAGGTTAAATTGACGAAACTGCTAATATAGATACATATAGAGTCATATAAAACAGCAAATAGACGATGGCGGTTAGATTAGGCTGTAATCATAATCGTAAATTAACACCCAATGCTTGCAGATGTTAGCCATGGTTTATATTGAGCTTTCGGAATGCAAATGTTAATTATTACAGAGGATTTACCTTTGAGTTTTTATGAAAACAACATTCTTCCACACATTATAAATTGTGCTTGTTCTTCAAGTGTCATCATGGAGCTTAGGCAGAAAGTTGTGCCTTTAGCTTATGGCAATGTTTTAGAGATTGGTATGGGCTCTGCTGTTAATATGGTTTTGTATAATCCTATGAACGTTAATATGATATGGGGCCTTGAACCTTCTCCTGGGATGCGTAAAAAAGCGCGGAAAAATTTAGCGAAATCGCCTATTCAGGTTGAATGGCTAAGTCTCCCTAGTGAACAAATTCCTTTAGATGATCAATGTGTTGACTCAGTTGTGTTAACTTATACTCTTTGCACTATTGCTGATTGGCGTGCCGCTATGCAGCAAATACATAGAGTGTTGAAGCCTGATGGTAAAATATTTTTCTGTGAGCATGGAGAAGCACCTGACGATTCAATTAAAAAATGGCAACATCGTTTAAATCGCTTATGGGGTAACGCTTTTGGTGGCTGTAATTTGAATAGACCTATGATTGACAATATACAAAGCAGCGGCTTTAGTATCGATTGGTTTGAAAGTGATTATATAAAGGGAGTGCCAAAGTTTGCATCGTATATTAGCTGTGGTGTGGCGACTAAAAAGACTTAACAAGAGAGTGGGGATATAAAGTGGTTTAAACTGGTCACTTTAATTTCAGTACTTAGTTTTGTTATCCTAGTCGAGATGATGAGCATAATGATCTAGATTAAGATAATAGGCGGGAACTGGGCAGTGCTATTTTGGTCTAGAATTTAGTCGTTTTTATTTCGTGTCATTGAGGTGAATTAGTCGTTTTAATCGTTAATCTCTCTTGATTAGATAACCGAATTTGAATCCCATCGACTGTGGTAATCCGCTGAGCTTCAATATCTTTTTTACGCACCTTGTAACTGTTTGTCATCGCTTCAATAGGTGATGTAATTGTAACTTCAACGACGGTATTATCGTCATACCAACTCCAGCCCCAATAGCCTGCAGAGGCTAACATCGACACCGCAATCATAGTGTAAATAATTACTCGACTAAGAAGAGGTGATTTTTGTGCATCAGCCATATCTGCGATGCGATTAACTTTATGCCCTCGTCCACGGCGCAAGTAGACAATAGCGCCAAGGATTACCAATATTGTCACTAGAATTTTTGTTAGCACGTCATCTTCCACCAATTAATAATTAACCACAATTATACAGTTTATTGAATAATTTAACGTTATCTAGCACACATCAATCGTGCTAATTAATATTGATTACTCAGTTGTAAATATAGCCACATAGGGACACTTCCGACGAGGATAATATCGTGATCGTTTATTAAGCTGTGATGACCACTCTAAATGACAATAGCTTAAGTCTTCAATTTATTACTATGCCTCACAGCCTAGGATGAAAGCTGCAATGGTAACAAATAACCCGTCAAAAAATGGGTTTAATTTACTTGCCTGACGAGGAACATCGATGCATTAAAGTGAGTTGATTCACCAGCAAGACTCATACAATACTCCTTAAAAAAAGAGTCGTAATGTCACAACAACATTAGCGAGTTAGATAGGTTATCTAATGGTACGAAAAAACATTCCCGCTCTTGTCTTGGTAACTGCAAGTAATGAGTTAATTAAAAGAGTCGACCAAATCAACTCATTATTAAGCGGATGATTGATACCGCTAATAATGAGAACTTGGCAATATTTTTATATACGGATTAATTCATCTATTTTCCTGTTGTAAGGAGGATTGATTTAACCAATGTATGCTGGTAAGTTATTAAAAATATTAATAATTAAACACGTGTTACTATTGCGCAGTTAAATGTGTTCCAGGTATTTACCGAAACTCTGACTCTTTTCACAAATACGCTGTCATAGATAAACTTATTAACTCAACGGAGTGATAGATGAAGTTGTTCAAATTGGCTTTAATTTTTGTAGCGGCCATATATTTATCTGGATGCGCATCTGGTGCAAAAATGAAAAATATGACGTTTCAGGGTGAACAAAAATCCTACTTTGATGTATTAAATGACAACATAGAGCTATCAAATGTCTCTGGTGGTCAAAAAACAAATCCACTGTGGACATCAGAAATTAGCAGTGAAGCCTTTTCTGGTGCTGTCAGAGGAAGCCTGCAAGCACAGGGGTTATTGTCTGATGATGGTCGATATAAACTGGTTGTGAATATGCTTAAAGTGGATCAACCTATTTTTGGGTTAGATTTTGAAGTTACTACTCATGTTCAATATTTACTGACCGATTCGGCAACCCAATCCATTGTGTTTGACGAAACCATCATTGCACCGCACACAGCAACATTTAAGGATGCCTTTGTTGCGGTAAAAAGGCTTAGATTAGCCAATGAAGGTGCTGGAAGAAAAAACATTGAAGCACTACTTGATAAATTATCTGCGTTACAGATAGATAAGAATGAGGTATCACTAGTAGAGTAAAAAATGCATGGCCTCAAGCTTATTGCTTCGTCTGCTGTAAATTTTAGCTGACTTATTCGGTAGGCTTTTGTTTACTAGGCTCGCAGTTATTTTTTTAAGTGTTAGATTGATATAAGCATCACCCAAATCACCTAGCCAGAAATTAGTCGAGCAATAGCTATCTAATTTCTAGTTTGGCTATATTTTGTTATTACTAGTTGGATACAATCCCCCATATTATTCTGAAACAACTATTGATGGTTATTTTTATTTCCATGAGTAACTTTTACATGGTAAAAGGTAATAATTTGTAAAAACTACAAAATAATTATATTACAATATTTCATTTTTTATCATCAAATATAAATGTTATATTTATCAGTTGTTTATTTTTTTGTTGCTTCGGTTTAAATGTGGCATGCCTTTCGCTTTATTAAAATAGAGTCGCTAATATTTAGGCATGTTTTTTTATTAATGTTATATAAATTGACCCAATCTATTTATCGTAATAGTGTGTTAATTGGACAGTTTTTATTGCCCCTATTTATTTCAACGTGATATCACTCTATAAATTTTGTATTTAAGGAGATTAGAAATGGCTACAACAAAGGCAAAAAATCAAGATCCACAACAGAAAATTGAAGATGCTTATCACTTAGCTGAAGAAGCGACTTCAGAGGCTGTTCATTCCTTGAAAGATAAAGCGAAAGAATCATTGGGTGAAGGCACTGAAAAAGTTAAATCGGCAACAGCTCAAACTGAAAATCTTATTAAGGAACACCCTTTATTAAGTGTCGGGTGTGCTTTTTTAGCGGGATGGGCGATTTCGAAACTTATAAAATAGCAAAGCGGCCGGAGGGGTTTTATTATGGAAAACACTGAGAAAGTGTACAGTAAAGATAAAATCTCCAATGGCACGCAGACCGATCCTCACGTTAACTCTGATGAAATGAACGTAAACTCCGATGACGTAAACGTTGAAGAAATTAAAGATATTTTTAATAAGGCATCGAAATTAGCTCAAGAGGTTGGACAGTGGTCAGAGTCTACAGTCCAACTTTTCTTTATGGAAATATTACGAAATGTTGCCGCAGCAAAACAGTTTCTTGTTTGCCAGCTTTTATTTATTCCATTGTTAGTTCTCTTTATCTTCAGTTTATGTGTTTGTTCCGGGATCGTGATCTACAGCCTCACTCACAGCATATTTATTGGCTTAGGGGTATTTCTACTCACAATGATGTTGGTTTTAGTTGGCTTGCTGTATTGGCAAAAACGGCTTATTCGTTTTTTTGGCTTCAAAGACACTGTCTCCCAATTAAAGGAGGGTATCGATGTCATCTCTAAAGCATCTAAATCATTCGATTAAGTTAACACGTATGCAGGGGAAAGACTCTGTTAGGCAGTGCGAGTTAACGCTTAATTTATTACTCCATTCTGTCAAAAAGCAGACTCGAAAGCATCCTTTTGGGGTCACAGTTGGTGTCACCATAGCCACGATTGTCTTTGCTCGGTATAGGAAAAGTATTAAATCTCTTTATCCTATTGCTTCTCTAAGCTTTAATTATGCGAAACAACATCGCAATTCAAAACCTCAAGAATAAAAACCAATCAATCATGATGATAGCCATTTTCTTGCCCATTATATGATCGAGTCAATACTTTGAACTGTTGTGAGTCTGGATAACTGTCAGTGTGACCCATCGCAAATATTTCAAAGATGTTAATTATTTACTGATTAAAGTCGTGAGTCATCACATACAAATAATGCTGATTGTTTAATAATCAGCTTAATTATTTAACTCAATGACGTTTAATATATCAACATGACCACAAAAGATATCATCGATGAAGAAGTCACTTATCCGTCGGATTATATGATCCTTTCAACAACCGATTTAGACAGTGTTATTACTCATGTTAACGATGACTTTATGACGGTTAGTGGTTATAAAGAAGATGAGCTAATTAATAAACCCCACAATATAGTACGCCACCCAGATATGCCTAAAGCTGCATTTAGTGACCTATGGGACACCGTAAAGCAAGGGAAAAGCTGGATGGGATTGGTGAAGAATCGCTGCAAGAATGGTCAGTATTATTGGGTTAACGCTTATGTGACCCCGATTAAACGTAACGGTATTATTTGCGAGTATCAGTCGGTAAGAACTCAGCCTGAAGCAGAGCTGACTGAACGTGCTCAAGCCTGTTACGATGCCATTAATGCTGGTAAAGCTGCTAAGCCTAAGCTTGGCGCCAGTATTATTACCAAACTTTTTTTGGCTTGGTTGCTATCTGTTGGGTTGTTGATGTCCTTGCCTTACTCAAGTGGTTTTTTCACCGTCGTCGCATTTATTGTTGCCATTATCTGTTTTTGTCGGCCGCTTTATGTTCTTAAACAGCGTTTTAGTAACATATTGATATTAAGTGAAACAATACATAATAATCCACTAAATCAATTTGTTTATACAGGTTATACCGATGAGCTTTCTCACATCGAATTAAGTCTACGGATGCAAAAAGCTGAAACGCTGGCGGTGGTTGGACGTATAAAAGACAGTGGTGAGGAATTACAGCAAGGTTTAGAAGAGCATCAACAACAAAATCAAGCCAATCAAAATCAGCTGGTTACGCAATCACAAAATCTTGAACAAGTTGTCACCGCCATCGGCCAAATGAGCTCGTCTGTTACTGATATAGCTAAAAATACGACAAATTCAACCACAGAAATTCATCACTTAGTTGAACAAATAGAGTCAACTAAGGTGGCATTAGCCTGCAGTCAAATCGCGACTACGGAAATTAATAACTTATTGGAAGAATCTCGTATTGCTATTTCTTCGCTGAATAAGCAATGTCAAAATGTAAACCAAGTTGTCGAGGTGATCGAGAGTATTGCACAGCAAACAAACTTGCTTTCGCTCAATGCCGCCATTGAAGCTGCGAGGGCTGGAGAGGCTGGGAGAGGGTTTGCGGTGGTCGCGGATGAAGTGCGTAACTTGGCAAGTCGCTCGGCAACTTCTGCTCATGAAATACACGCTATTATAAATTCACTTAGTCGCACAACTGCAGAAGCCGTTGCACAGATGGAACAAAGCCATTTGTTAATAGATAAGAGTATTGATTCTAGTCAAATACTCGAGAAAAGCCTGGTCTCGGTTAGTGAAGTGATGAGTATTATCGAAAGTAATGGCGAGCAGATTTCAGTGGCGGCAGAAGAGCAAGCTGCTGTTGTTAATCAAATTTATAACAACGCGATGATACTACAAGATGGCATTAATCAATTTGAACAAAATTGTCATAATGCAGCAATACATAGCCAAGAAATTAGTGGTCAGGGTATACGTCAAACAGAGTTGGTAAATCAATTTAATTAGATTGTAATATCACAAATTGTGAGGTGATGACTTCGGTATAATTGAGGTAATTTTACTTTGTTGACTCTGCTGAGCATCTTGCTGCCAAAACAAATTAACCAACTTACCAACTTACCAACTAACTAACCAACTAACCCAGGGTGAGGTTGTGAACGTTTTTTATACAGATTAAGTATGTTTTTAGAACTATATTTGTTCAGTACGTTATCACTTCATGAATGATTGGAAGTGATTCAGTATCGAAATTATTTATAGTGTTCAAAAAACGCACACTCATGCGGTTACCCTGCCAACTAACCAACTAAACAACCCACCCACTAACCAATCAATCAACAACATCAATACACTGTACATCGCGAATGTGCATATCAATGGCTTAAATAAGTGCTGTTTATCAACTGTGTTAGCTTGTGTGCTACAGCCTTCTTTGTATGCCGTTATCGTATTCTTTTGCCGAGTATCGCTTTGGGTGTATGGTTTTTTCTTTGATGGTTAATAAAGATTAAAGCTAGATATTATATTTAAATCAGCTGGTTAAGTGGTTTGTAATGGTCGGTGTCCGAATAAGCAATGAGTACTAAACAGGCGTAGTGGACGTAAGCCATAGTTTAATTAATACAAGTGACATCGGCATGAGAAGTGTCTACTAGACTAGCGGCCAGCACAAAAACGGCAATAATAGTGTCAATAATGTTTCAACTAAAAATGATGATTTGTGTAAATAAGGCATTTTTTATAATACGATGACTTTTAGCTTGTTATTTAGGCTTTATGTTTTAGTATAATCCGTTGCACTTATCAATTAGGGAGAACGTAATAAATGGAATTTATAAATGAAATAGTCGCAAATGAGAATTATACTTTTTTAGTGGTGTTAGTTATTGGGGGGCTGACTCTTTGGTTTCTTCCTGCTATTTTGGCATTATTTTTTAATCGAAAACACTTTAAATATATTCTGTTAGCGTGTATCCCTGCAGGGTTTTCTTTTATTGCGTGGGGCGGCGTTATAGTGTGGGCTACCACGGGTAAAGTTATTGGTAAATACGCTAATAAAGTTAACGCTGAAAGTTAACTTCTATCAATAATATACACTCACCATAAACCATAAAAATCATTATATGCACTTATTTTTCGCTCACTTTGTGATGCTTTTAAGTGCCGGTTTTTGGCGTCAGTTTTCGGTATAAAATGCAAAAGGATATTACATGAAATACTTATCAATTGTCATCATCGCACTCTTACTTGGTTGTTCTTAAAAAGATTTTAGTGCTCAGGTTAACGATTAGTTCATCGAGAAAGTTATTGGTGGCGAATACTCACGTAATGGCGCTCAATGCAAAACCATAAAAATCAATGTCCTGAAGGACAATACGAAGAGTGGATTCAAAAGAGCGGTGAAAAAGCGTGTGCGTGCAATAGCTTGTAGCATTTAATTGCTTTGAGTAAGGGGTAAAAACTAAAAAACTTGATAATAGTTAGCATAATACTGGCGATTTTTATCGATAGTTAAGCTGGTTATTAACTGTGTTGGAAATCCTTTTTTTCATGTTAATTATTAAAGGATAACGTGAGTTATATCTGGATATACAGGGAAGTAATACGATGAAAAAAATGATAACGGTTGTGACATTATTGGTGTTAGGTGTGTGTTTGAATGTTCAAGCGAATGACAGATATAAGCCTACATCTAATTTGTCATTGTTACGTTCATTAGACCGTGGCTATATGATTATTGGCACTACACATACAAACGATGTTAATGATCTTCAACTTGTCGATATAGAACGCCTTTTTAACGAGCTTAATCCCACTTTAGTGTTGTTAGAAGGTGGTTATTGGCCTGATAAAATGTCTAAAGCTGAAGCGATTAAGTGCTGTGGTGAAATGGGGTTTTTACAGTTTTTAGCTAAGCAGCATCATGTCAAAGTAACAACTTGGGAAGGCGATAGCCTAAGTGAAGCTAAATTTGTGTTAGAGAAGTTTGATGATGAAAGCCTAAAGGTATTTTATTTATTAAGACAAGCACCACAGTTGCTCAGTAATGTTAGTCTTGCCGACGCGAAAAGTAAGATGTCTAATCTGCTCGGACAATCTGGTTTTCCTGCAACAGAATATCACCTAAATGTTAAGCCAGATTCAATTGCTGAGTTAGACATTATGTTATCAACCATGGTGGGGAAATCTGTATCGTGGGTTGAGTTTTCATCGGCAACTATTTTTGACCAACAACTCAGCACCTCTGAATTTACGACGCTTAAAGCGATTAAAGATCGTGTAAATGAGTTTAGGGATAATAGCGCCATTAACAAGGTGAAAGCCGCGATCGATAATAATGAACGAGTCATGTTTGTGGCTGGTGGGCTTCATTTTATGCCTGTCATGAATGCACTCATGCAATAGCTTAGTGCTCATAGCTGTTTATTCATTTATATTTTATTGATAAAGATAGATTGGCCATGTGTGGCATCTTAGGTCCTAGTCAGGAATCATCATAAGGAAAGGGCTTTGGGTATTGTATTTGCGGTATTAACGGCTTATTTATCATTGACTAGGATAGTGATGCCAGATGTTGATATGACCATGCCAATCCAGTAACTCATTTTACGGCGTTGACTTTTTTGCGAATCGCTTCTGTTAATTGTTTTTTGACTTGGTCTTCGCCACAAAATGTTGCAAATCCTAGTCCCCATCCATGAGGATTCACTTGAGTTGCCAATTCAACCACCCGGTAACAATAATCGCCCTGTTTTACTATTCTGTTAGGGTCTAGCCTATGGTTAAAGGTATGCGGTTGGCTGATATCAATTTCTGCTGCTAACTCTATAAAATCAAGGTTAGGGTCCATTTCACTCATAGTGCCAGTGGGTTTGCTTTGTAATGCAGTTTGCGATCCTATGAGTGTGTCTAATGCTGCAATATTATTTTGCTGTATAAAATGACTAGTGGCTTGTTGTATTGATGCTAATGATGGCGCGGACTTGTTGATGTCAGTGGTCATTTTTGGTTTTATTTGGCTCGGAAGTACATTATTTTTTTTGGTTATTACAGGTGGTTGTATGTTGTTGGGCTTATTGTTTGATGGCATCACTTTATCGAGGGTGTTGTCTTCATCTAAGAAGATTGGTGTCTCTTTCGCGTTTATAGACGTCGATTGGCTAACATCAACATCAACATCAACATCGATAATTGGCGTATGGCGATTCAAGTGTTGGGCTTTTTCTAGGTCATAAAGCTTGGGTGGTAAACTTGTTTGGGTCATTGGTTGGTATTGCGTTGAAGTCATGAGATAGCTTTTTATTGCGGTGGGCGAAGGCTTAACCACTAAAGCTGACACTCGTTGCGTCGTGTCTTGGTACCAAAACGCAATCAACACATAAATCAATAAAACATGGATGATGAATGCCGTGAGTACAGGCTTAAGCCAATATGCTTTTTTAGAGGAGTGTGTTGAAGATCGAGAGTGATGTGGCTCCCAGCCAAGCGTTATTACTTCCATTTATATCAATCACTTTATCGCAGTATTATCAGTCCTTTTTTTGATTGTTAACAGAAGGTAAAGTTCATAAATTGATGTGGATAAATTTATCTTGCTTGAGCAAAAGACACCATCCCTGTTAATTGGTCTATTTTATCGAAAGAAAATCACACTATTATGCAATATTTATTCAGTTAACAGCCTGCTATGATTAAATAGTTATTTTTCATCACCGAGGTTTTCATGAAAGTATTACAGCGTTTTAGCGCTTTGCCCGCAATGGACGGTGATGGTGTAAACATTAATCGTATTGCCGACTTTGTTAAGCTTCGTTTTGATCCATATTTAATGATCGATGAGATTAAGTCTGATGATGAACAAGATTTTATTGGTGGTTTTCCGCCGCATCCACATAGAGGTGTAGAAACCTTTACTTATATTCGTAAAGGCGGCTTTGAACATCGCGATCAAATGGGCAATGTTAAACCTATTCGTGCCGGAGATGTGCAGTGGATGAGTACTGGCAGTGGCGTGCTGCATTCTGAAATGCCATTAGCAGATGCCAAAGAAGGGCTGCATGGGTTTCAAATTTGGATCAATATGCCAGCAAAACACAAAATGCGTCCGCCGATTTATCAAGACAGCAGCAAACAGACTAATCCCCGTATAAATAACGAACACGGCGCAACGCTTGTTGCCTTGGCGGGGAGTTGGGGTTTTAATCATGAGCCACATAAGATTACTTCAACTCTTCAGGGGTTAGCTGGCCATGGGGCAATTGCTGATTTAACGTTAACTGAATATGGTCACTGCACGCTGAATCTTGCAGAGCACCAAACGGTGTGCGCTTATGTGTATCAAGGCGAGCTTAACTATATTGATGCACAAGGTTTGCGAGAAACTGCAGGAGCAGGGCAGTTTTTAGTTTTAAATGCGCTTGAAGTCTGTCATTTTCAAACCGAGGCCACAGGTGCTGGGTTGTTAATATTAGCGGGCAAGCCGATTAACGAAAAAATTGTCCACATGGGGCCGTTTGTGATGAATACCCAGGCTGAGATAGAGCAAGCTGTTCGTGATTATCAGCAAGGCCACTTTGGCCAAATTACCTAGCATTACCCTCAAAATAAGCTGAATTATCGATAAATATTTGTCAGCGAACTGCGAATAAAATTGCTACAATAGCTGACATCTGGCTTAGGTTTGTTTTAAGACCTTTGCTCACACCAATCTTATTTATTATCTGTTCCTTCTGGCAAGATAAATCGTTCGCAAATAGCGGTAAGCATTTTTCATATAACATCATTGTATATGCTAATTTTGTTCCGCTGTTTAATGATAATTTTGCGCGTTATTGGCTCATTTATGTAATGGTATTGGTATATTTTTTTGCAGCTTTTGCCTGCTTTTTACCTTTCGATATCAGAGGATATTTGCCTTGAGTCAGTCTACAGAACAAGTCGTTAACACGGCTTTTGCATCACTTAAATTAAAACCTGAATTGCTTGAAAACCTCCAAACTATGGGTTTTGAATCGATGACTCAGATCCAAGCTGAGAGCTTACCGCCTATTTTGGCCGGTGAAGATGTTATCGGCCAAGCGATGACTGGTTCAGGTAAAACAGCTGCCTTTGGTTTAGGATTGCTTAATAAACTGGATGTAAAACGTTTTCGCATCCAAACCATGGTGCTTTGTCCAACGCGTGAGTTAGCCGACCAAGTAGCGAAAGACATTCGTACCTTGGCCCGTGGTATCCATAACGTTAAAGTACTAACGCTATGTGGCGGCGTACCTATGGGGCCACAAGTTGGCTCATTGGAACACGGAGCACACATTATTGTCGGTACACCGGGTCGTATTGTTGATCATTTAGATCGCAACCGTTTAGATTTAAGTAACATGAACATGCTGATTTTAGATGAAGCCGATCGCATGTTAGAAATGGGCTTCCAACAGCACATTGACCAAATCATTGCCGCGGCCCCTCGTGAACGTCAAACATTGCTGTTTAGTGCCACGTTCCCAGATCAAATCCAAGCGATTGCCGATCAAATTCTGTATAAACCGGTAATGGTTAAAGTTGAAGCTAAACACGATAACCTCACTATCGATCAGCACTTTTATCGTATTGAAGATAACCAGGGCCGTCTTGAGGCATTGCGTTTATTGTTATTAGATAAGCAGCCTGGAAGCGCAGTCGTGTTTTGTAATACCAAGCGTGAAACCCAACAAGTGGCTGACTCATTACATGAGTTTGGCTTTAGCGTACTAGCATTACATGGCGATTTAGAGCAGCGCGATCGCGATCAAATGTTATTGCAGTTTGCTAACCGTAGTGCGCGTATTTTAGTTGCTACCGACGTAGCTGCACGTGGTTTGGATATTGATGAGTTAGACGCAGTATTTAACTATCATATTGCTTACGATACTGAAGTGCATATTCACCGTATCGGCCGTACTGGCCGTGCTGGCAGTTCTGGAGCCGCATATACTTTCTTTGGTGAAGAAGACGGTTACAAAATGGCGATGATTGAAGAAGCCATGAGCAAAGATGTCGTCAGTGAGCCTTTACCGCCAATGAGTGCGCTCAACAAGCAACCACTAGCTGCTGAAATGATCACGATTCAGATTGAGGCGGGTAAAAAGCAAAAAATCCGTCCTGGTGACATTGTTGGTGCATTAACGGGTGGCAATGGTTTAGATTTTAACGATATTGGCAAAATTAAAGTGACTGATTTTCGCGCTTACTTTGCCGTAAAAAGCAATGTGTCTAAACAAGCGATGAATATCATCAGTAAAGGTAAGTTAAAAGGCCGTAGCTATCGTGCGTGGTTCATGTAACTGAGCCTTTTGCAGCCTGTAGGGTTGCAGTTGATTGATTTGCAGTTGATTTATTCGCAGTTGATTGATAGTTAGTCGATTGGGTTATGCCTGAATAATAAAAAAGCCGCTGAACAATGTTCACCGGCTTTTTTATGCTCTATCGCAAGTTAGCTTTTAACTTTAGCGTTGGCATAAGGATTATTGCTATTGGCTGACACTACTGGTGCAGTACCACTGCGACGTGGTGGACGATTACGCTGTGGTGGTTTATTACCATTCGCTCTAGCTTCCGCTTTAGGATCTGCAGGCTTATCGTGACTGCGTGATGGTTGGCGAGAGTCAGGTTTACGCGCTGGTTTATCACCTTGAGCGCCATCATTTGCATGCTGTTGAGCATGTTTACTGCGATTCGGGTTTGGCTTTTTAGCGCTATTACCGCCAGATCTGCTACTCGCTTCAGGGATAGTGAATGGTGCTTCAAAACCAGCAAGTTGCTTACGCTCAATAACACGATTGATTAAACGCTCGATATCATGCAGTAATTTAACTTCTTCAAGACCCACTAATGATACAGCTTGACCTGTTGAACCTGCACGGCCGGTACGGCCAATACGATGTACATAATCTTCAGGTACGTTAGGTAAGTCAAAGTTAACCACAAATGGCAGTTGATCGATGTCGATGCCACGCGCGGCAATATCTGTTGCGACCATAACTTGTACTGCACCGGCTTTAAAGTCTGCCAATGCTTTAGTGCGTGCTGTTTGGCTTTTATTGCCATGAATGGCTGCGGCTTTTATGCCAGCAGCTTCTAGGCTTTTCGCTAAACGGTTAGCACCATGTTTGGTACGAGAAAACACTAACACCTGTTTCCAATCATTGGTTTTAATCAGTTCGATTAGCGCCATTGATTTACGGGTTTTATCCACTGGATACACACATTGGGTCACAGTGTTTGCTGTTGCGTTACGCGGCGTAACTGAAATCTCTACCGGATTGTTAACCAGGCCTTTAGCAAGTTCACGAATTTCATTCGAGAATGTTGCTGAAAACATCAAGTTTTGACGCTTAGCGGGTAATAATGCTAATACTTTTTTAATGTCGCGAATAAAGCCCATGTCTAGCATGCGGTCTGCTTCGTCTAACACTAGAATTTCTAATTTGTTAAAGCTAATGGCTTTTTGCTGACATAAGTCGAGTAAACGGCCTGGCGTTGCGACCAGAATGTCGACACCATTTCTGAGCGCAGCTAATTGTGGCACGATGGACACGCCACCAAAGACTACGGCTGATTTTAACGGTAAGTTGATGCCGTAAGTAGCGACGCTTTCTTGTACTTGCGCGGCAAGTTCGCGTGTTGGTGTTAATACTAGCGCACGGACTTGACCACGTTGCGCTCGTTCACCTTTAGATAATAATTCTAAAATTGGTAAGGTAAAACCAGCTGTTTTTCCTGTCCCTGTTTGTGCTGCTGCCATTACATCTTGACCGGCTAAAACAGCTGGAATTGCTTGTGCTTGAATTGGAGAGGGGGTGTCATAACCTTGTTTTTCAACCGCTTTTAAAATAGCAGTATTCAGACCAAGTGAGGAAAAACTCATAGAAAAATCTCTTTGGGCAACGCATTGTTGCTTTGAATAAAAGGTAGCCAGTAACGGCGGCCGTGAAGCTTACCTGAAAACCTCTTTGAGTGCTATCAAATCCCTGTGTGGGCAACGATATATACTCTGAAATCATAATTAATAATGGACTATTTGATGGTGAAAATGTCTCGCTTATGATTGCCAAATACAGCGATTTAATGAAATCGTGTTAATCTTAAGACCAGAATCAGTGCTAAAAGTCGACTTATTGCATACAATAAAATGGTAACTCGTTTTCTATCTAAATATTCAGCGACTTAGCTGAGGTTACTTAACTTAAGGTGTCTCTAACTGATGAAATTAACGGCACAAATACATATTGAGAAAATGGCGTATGAGCTGCGAGATCATGCTCATGCCGTGATCAAAAATGTGCTGTTAATGTCTAATATTTCAACCTTATCTCTTCAACTTGCTATGCGCGAGCTCGCTCAACATAGCCGAGTCGCGTTGCATTTTCATCCCGATCAAATTGATAATCGAGGCCTCACTGTCGTTGATGGTTTATTGCGTGATGGGGTGTATAAAAGCCAGTTTGAAACCCATGTCTCTAATGGTCATTTATCACCAGAATTAGGCGGTTCTCGCGACCATTGGGAAAACCAATTATTTGGTCACAGCTATTCTGGGATTAAGCATCGGCCTAAATATGGTGCGTTAGATTTTGGTTTGTGCCCATTAGGCCCGGCGCCTCGCTTTGGCAGTTGTTATTTAGTGACTCATCCTCAAATATTGTCTCGATGTACCTTTAGTTACATGGACTCTTATCGGTTGCCCAAAGAAAAGGGTACTATAAAGTGTTTTGATGCGATTTTAGCGGCATTACTCAGTGAGAGCTTTGAGCGTCAATATGCTTTGGGTATTTCTGGGCTTAAACCGAGTAAGTTGATTGAACATTTTAGTCAGCATTTAACCGATGACATCAGTAGCCGTTTCGATGTGGCCCCTAGCGGTAATTTAGATCATTATATTGAAGCCCAAATTCACGGCGATGTGTCGCTGGATCAAGATATTGCCATATTAGTGGCAGATCCGTCATATGTAGGCACTGCCATTGGCGATTCATTAGTCGCCTTGTGTCATGAGTATGGAATTGAGTTGCATTGGCATCAAGGGCGGCAGATTAATGTGGCACAAATACCCGATGATTTTCGTGGTGCTGCGATGCCTATTTTGGCGCAAAGCCTTGCTGAAAATGAGTTGATTAATGCTGAGATTATTGGCCGTGCGGCGTATCAATTGCAAAAACAACCGGCTTCATGGAGTGAGCGTGGTGCACATTCTAAAAAACGACAAGACTTAAAGTTACTCTGGCACGTATTGGTAAAATACGGGGAGAGTACTGGTCAATAAATGTTATTACCAACAATAAATTGTTTTACTCGCATTGCTTCCCCTTTGGTTCTTTTTGCAAATTAGCTTGGTTTTGTCGCTCAACGTGTTTGTGTTAAAGACTGTGTTTAACACTGTGATGTTGTTTGTGATTAACCATTCTATTTGTAAAAAGATGCACTTTATTGAATTTGATAAATTTCAAGCTGATAGTGGTTAAATTTAATCTTTAAATAAGGCTTTATTAGCAAAATGTGAATCAGATAACATTTACACTGTTTTAGGTGTCAACTCGATGCCAGGACTGCGATACTGCGTGATTAAAGTGGTCATCGATAACTCTGCCGGAGCTTCATGGACAAGTCGTTAGAAAAGTCATTAGCCAAATGGCTTAAAAGCCAACAATCTTCTTGTGGTATTTTCCTCAAACTATCGGTGCTATGTGGTGTGCTAAATGGCATTGCCATGGTGGCACAGGCCTATTTTATTGCTCAGATTTTACAGGGTGTCATTATTGATAACCTTGTTCCCGCCACATTAAACATTCAATTTTTTGCCCTTATTGGTTTGCTATTCACCCGAGCATTGTTAGCGCAGGTGCGTGAACGGATAAGCTTTGAGGCGGGCAAACGTTTACGCACCGACATACGCCAAGCGGTGCTCAATAAATTAGTCGCATTAGGGCCGGTATTTATTAAAGGCAAACCTGCTGGGTCATGGGCAACCTTAGTATTTGAGCAAGTTGAAGATTTGCATGACTATTATGCTAAATACCTACCGCAGATGATGCTGGCAGGGTTTATTCCTTTGCTTATATTAGCCTGTGTGTTTCCGCTTAATTGGGCCGCTGGGATCATTTTGATGGCCACGGCACCATTGATTCCGCTATTTATGATTTTAGTGGGTATGGGCGCCGCAGATGCTAATCGTAAAAATATGCAGGCGTTATCACGTTTAAGCGGTCATTTTATGGATCGCCTAAAAGGCCTGCAAACGTTAAAGCTGTTTAATCGCGGTGAAGCCGAGTTAGTTAACATTGAACATGCTTCGGAAGATTTTCGTGCCCGGACGATGTCGGTATTACGCTTAGCCTTTCTTAGTTCCGCGGTATTAGAGTTCTTTGCCGCGGTATCGATTGCCGTGTTGGCGGTGTACTTTGGCTTTAGTTACTTAGGCCATTTAGATTTTGGTCACTATGGCGTACAGGTAAGTTTGTTTACTGGCATGTTCGTGTTGATTTTAGCGCCAGAATTTTATCAACCCCTGCGAGACTTAGGCACTCATTATCACGCCAAAGCTCAAGCGATAGGCGCTGCAGAAGCGTTGGTTGAGCTACTTGATTATCACGTTAATACCCCTGCTAAAATCCATTCAGCATCACCAGATATGGCGTTCACAGCCGACAGCATAGACATTCAAGCGATTGGGGTTGAAGTGTTTAGTTTAGATGGTCAGCGTTTAGCTGGGCCAATATCATTTACATTACCCGCAGGTGAACACTGGGCTATTGTGGGCCCAAGTGGTGCGGGTAAAACCAGCTTGCTTAATGCGTTGCTGGGTTTTTTGCCTTATCAGGGATCGTTACTGATTAATGGTCAGGAGTTGTCACAACTTAATGTGGCTCAGTGGCGGCAACATTTGGCTTGGTTAGGGCAAGATCCGCAATTGTTTCATGGCACGGTGAGAGAAAATGTTGCATTGGCCAATCCGCAATTAAACGATGAACAAATTATGACGTTGCTAGAACAAGCTGATATCAGTGAGTTTGTAAAGCAGCAACCATTAGGCCTCGATTTAGTCATAAGCGACCAAAGTGCAGGAGTGTCAGTGGGCCAGGCCCAGCGTTTTGCATTAGCACGTGCGTTGGCACAACCCGCTAAATTGTTTTTATTAGATGAACCCACTGCCAGCTTAGATGCCCAAAGCGAGCAGTCAGTGCTGGCCTCGTTGCACCGCGCGATGCAGTCGACAACAGCATTAACTGTTACCCATAAATTAGATGATCTACACAACATGAATTACATATTGGTGATGGATAACGGAATGGTGGTACAACACGGTCATGTAAATGATTTACAGCAGGCTGATGGATTATTAGCACAAATGCTCAATCAACAACAGAATCAACAACAGAATCAACAACAGGAGGTGAGCTGATGTCGCAACCCGTTGATGCCGCGCCGCGTAATATTATTCAGGTGCTACGGCCGTTTGTTGCTTTGTTCCGCCGCCAGTGGCTGATGATGTTAGTCGGTTTATTGCTTACGTTTACCACGTTACTCACCGGTATTGGTCTGTTGTCTTTATCTGGCTGGTTCTTATCTGCCAGTGCGGTAGCAGGCTTAGCCGTGGTGACGGCCCAAACGTTCAACTTTTTTACTCCAGCAGGAGGCGTTCGATTTTTCTCCATCGCCAGAACGGCAAGTCGTTACGGCGAGCGCTTAGCAACGCATGAAGCAACCTTTAAATTGCTGACTCAACTGCGTGTTTGGGCATGGAATAAGTTGCTGCCGTTGAGTGCTGCTAACTTACAAGGTCTGCGCAGAGGCGACTTACTCAATCGTTTAGTTGCCGACATTGATACGTTAGATCATCTCTACTTACGCTTACTCACGCCAATGGCCGCATCTTTGATGATGATTGGGGTATTGTTGGTGTTTCTCGGGTGGTTTGATAACCATTTAGCCTTGAGTTTATGTGCATTATTATTAGCGGCTTGGTTTATTTTACCGTTAGTATTTTATTACTTAGGTAAGTCTCCTGGGCAAGCATTGATGCAAGCGCAAAGGCAGTATCGAGTTGAGTTGCTTGATGTTATTCAGGGGCAAGCCGAATTAAGTTTATTTGGCGCTAATAAGCGTTATTTAGCGCAACTGGAACAAGCACAGCGGGCTTTATTTAGTCAGCAAACCACCATGGCTAATATTACTGGGCTGAGCCAAGCCTTATTGATACTAATCAATGGCTGTGCGGTGGTGTTTATGTTGTATTTAGCAGGTCAAAGCGTTGGAGATGCCTCGCCTCCGGGGCCGTTAATGGCCTTAATGGTGTTTGCCACCATGGCCAGTCTTGAAATGATGATGCCAATAGCCGGTGCATTTCAACATTTATCTAGCACAGTACTTGCTGCGCGGCGGGTGACCGAAATAACCGAACAAACACCGAGTGTTAAATTTAATGCTAACAGTCACTTGCAAGCAAAACACGGCGCCTTGCAGCTCAGTGGTGTTCACTTTGGTTATCACAGCCATTCACCGGTGTTACAAGGTGTAGATTTGACTCTTAAAGCCGGTGAAAAAGTGGCTATTTTAGGTCCCACAGGTTGTGGTAAATCCAGCTTGTTGGGGCTGCTTACTCGTGATTGGGCGCCGCAACAAGGGTCTATTTCGCTTGATGGCGAGCCCTTAAGTGCCTACAGCGATGCCAATCTTCGTGCTGCGATGACCGTGGTGAGTCAGCGAGTTTATCTGTTTTCTGGTACCTTACGTGACAATTTAGCCTTGGCGTTGCCCTTTGTGCAAAGCGAAACCCAAAAAGCTCATGATCCTCGTTTTATAGAGGTATTACAGCGCGTTGGTTTACAAACCTTGTTGCAGGGCGATAAACCATTAGATTGTTGGATAGGCGAGGGCGGTCGGCAATTATCGGGTGGTGAGCAGCGCAGAATCGGAGTCGCTAGGGCATTATTGCGTGACGCTCCTTTGTTACTGCTTGATGAACCTACGGAAGGATTAGATAAACGTACCGAGCGTGAAATCCTTAACGTGTTGCTCGATTTTGCGGAGCATAAAACCCTGTTAATGATTAGTCATCGTTTGACTGCGTTAGAACAAATGGATTGCGTGTACCTTTTTCAACAAGGTCGACTAATTCAACAGATAGCGGATTAAAATAAGCCATTAGCGGATTAAAATAAGCCATTAGCGGATTAAACTCTTAGCCTAGCGCGATAGAACATACGTTATGGCTGTTTTTGGTGCGGAGTAATCAAGCCTAATTTGTAGATATTAATCAATCTAGTCGTGGGTTTTTTATGGATTATTGGTTATAACATGTACCGCTAATACTGCCGGAATGTAACAACCCTTTTGACACATAAATTACATAAATAGTTTTATCTCGAGACCATAAATTGACCTGCTTCACAAATCTGGCATTCGGTTATGTTCCAAAATTACAGTCCTCGCTCGGAGTGTGATCTTAGTTACTATATTAGTAGTTGCAAACATATAACATAAGCTATCGAATATTTTTAGATGGTGAATGTGATGGCTGGTGTTACCAATCCAGTAATAACTATTAAGCGCGGACTTGATATCCCGATTGCTGGAGAACCACTGCAGCAAATAGATGGCGCACCTAAAACGACCCAAGTGGCGTTAATTGGTGAAGAATACGTTGGCTTAAAGCCTACAATGTCGGTTGAAGTGGGTGATCATGTCGCCAAAGGCCAAGTGCTGTTTGAGGACAAGAAAACCCCTGGCGTGTTATTTACTGCGCCAGCCAGCGGAGTTGTTTGCGCGATTAATCGCGGAGAACGTAGGGTACTGCAGTCGGTAGTGATTGATTGTGATGCCACGCAAGAGCCTGCCATTATTCTCCAATCAGTGGATATTCATGCGTTATCACATCAAGCCGTTAAAGACGGTTTAGTCCGCAGTGGCTTATGGACAGCGCTGCGTACGCGTCCTTTTTCTCGAGTTCCCCAATTAGATGTCAGTCCTGCAGGGATATTTGTTACTGCTATTGACACAAATCCTCTCGCGCCCGATCCGCGTGTCATTATTGCCACTCAACCACAAGCTTTCCAAGCCGGATTATTTGCCCTAACGTTTTTGACCACCGAAAAAGTGTATTTATGCCAAGACGATGGCGTTTCGTTATTGGCTGATGCCAGCAGCGAGTACGACTTATCGCAAGTCAGTGTGCAACGCTTTAACGGCGTGCACCCAGCAGGATTAGTCGGCACTCACATTCATTACCTGTTACCAGCCAGTATTGAACGCCAGGTGTGGCATGTGGGTTACCAAGACGTGATTGCCTTCGGCAAACTGTTTTTAACCGGTGAACTGTATACTGATCGCATCGTCGCGCTAGGGGGGCCTAATGTATTAAAGCCGCGTTTAGTACGTACCCAGTTAGGCGCAAAGTTAAGCGAATGGGTAAATGGTGAAATTGACCAGCGACAGTCGCGCATTGTGTCTGGGTCATTATTGTCAGGCCATACCGCTGCTGATGTGTACGATTACCTAGGTCGATTCCATAATCAAATTAGCGTATTGACTGAAAATGAACGTCAAGAGTTGTTGCCTTGGGTGCGTCATGACAGCAGTAAATTTTCACTTACCGGCATCATGATGTCAGGTTTTAGTCGCACCAAAAAACTGTTCGATTTCACCACTACTGCTGGTGGTTCTCCACGAGCCATGATGGCGTTTGGCCAACTGGCGCGCGTTATGCCGCTTGATATTTTACCCATCTTGTTAGTACGTGATTTAGTGGTGCGAGATACCGATGAGGCACAACTGCTCGGCGCATTAGAGCTAGATGAAGAAGATTTAGCGTTGTGCACTTTTGTGTGCCCAGGAAAGTATGACTTTGGTAAAGAACTTCGTGCTTGCCTAGATATTATCGAGAGGGAAGGTTAATGAGTCAGCAACAGAAAAAGCCTAGCAAACAAGACAGCTATTACGCTCATGGCAACTCGATGCGCAGCTATTTACGTTCGTTGTGGATAGCCAATGGTCGTAGCACCAAAGGTGATGTGCATATTCGTGATGCGATTGATGTTAAGCGCACCATGCATATTGTGGGCATGTGCTTATTTCCTGCAATGTTATTGGGCATGTACAACATTGGCCTGCAGGCTCAAATAGCCATTATTGCCGGGGCAACACAGCCGGATGTATGGCAACTTGCCTTTTATGACTTACTGTTTGGCCCACTTACGCAAAGCGCAGGTTTAATCAGTTTGTTCGCCTATGGTGCCAGTTTTTATGTGCCATTTTACTTAACTGCGTTGGTGGTCAGTTTGGTGTGGGAAGTGGTGTTTGCCAAAGTACGCCACCAAGAACTGCACGAAGGCTTCTTTATCACCGCGTTATTATTCTCACTCATATTACCTATCTCTACGCCGTTATGGATTGTGGCTTTGGGTCTTAGCTTTGGTGTGGTCGTGGCCAAAGAGATGTTTGGTGGTATGGGTTACAACTTTTTAAACCCTGCACTGGCGGGTTATGCGTTTATTTATTTTGCATACCCAACAGAAGTGGTGTCATTAAGCCAGTTTGTGGCGGTTGATGGCTTTTCTGGTGCAACGACGTTAACTCTTACCGTGGCTAAAAAATTAAGTTTTATTGATGTGAGTTGGTTCAGCGTATTAAGCGACAGCACTTGGTGGGATGCCTTTTTAGGTTTTACCCCAGGTGCAGTGGGTGAAACCAGTACCTTAGCCATCCTTATCGGTGGTGGTATTTTACTCCTAACCCGCGTAGCTGATTGGCGTGTGGTAGCCGGCGTGATGCTAGGAATGATCATAACCGTTTTGTTGTTTAACTACTTTGGTTCTAGCAGAAATCCTATGTCGGCAATGCCGTGGACATGGCATTTAGTCACTGGTGGTTTTGCACTGGGGATGATGTTTATGGCCACCGATCCGGTAACGGCGTCATATACCCGCAAGGCTAAATTTGCCTTTGGTTTTATGATTGGTTTTATGACCATTATTATTCGTTTACTGAATGCCAAAATGCCAGAGGGCATTATGTTGGCTATTTTGTTTGCTAATTTATGGGCACCGTTATTCGACTACTTAGTCGCACGCGCCAATATTAAACGGAGACTAAAACGTCATGGCCTTTAAGAAAGATAGCGTCGCTGGAACAATGATTTTTATCATCATTTTAAGCCTAGTGTGCTCATTTATGATCACCGGTACCGTGGAGATTTTAAAAGAACGTAAGTTGGCTAAAAAGCGCGAAGAAGTGCAGCAGTTTGTGTTAAAGGCTGCGGACATCGACATCAGCCAAGGTGACTTTAGTGAGTTATTTGCTCAACGAGTGAAGCCTGAGATGGTTAACTTGGCGACAGGCAAGGTGACTGAAAAAGCCAATCTACTTGATTTTGATGAGCGCATGGCATCGATCAATCCTGAAACCTCGACCAAACCGAAAAAAGATATCGCTAAAATTAAAACCATGGCGACCGACATTCGTATTTTTGAGGTGTATGACACCAATGGCCAACTTGCCAGCATTGTTATGCCGATCTATGGCAAAGGTTTATGGTCGATTATTTACGGTTACATGGCGATAAAACCAGACTTAAACACTATCGAAAATATCGTGTTTTATGAACATGGCGAAACCCCAGGTATTGCTGACTTTATTACTGACCCACAATGGTTAGCCTTGTGGCAAGGCAAAACGCTATTTGATGCCAAAGGTAATATTGCCATTAAAGTGGTTAAGGGCGGCGCCAAAGATGGTGACATTCACGGTATTGATGGCGTAAGTGGGGCTACTCGTTCCGGTGTCGGTATTCAGCGCTTAGTCGAGTTTTGGTTTGGCGTAGAAGGATACCAAACCTATCTACACACGTTAGCTGCGGAGGGTAAGTAAATGAGTCGTGCTATTTCAACTCGTGAGATCCTAACATCGCCAATTATGGCTAATAACCCTGTGGCAATACAGGTATTAGGTGTGTGTTCGGCTTTAGCGGTCAGTAATTCGATGCAAACTGCATTCGTCATGACACTTGCTGTGACCTTTGTGTTGGTATTTTCTAACTTGATAATCTCAAGTATCCGCAATTTTATTCCTAATAGTGTGCGGATTATTGCGCAAATGACGGTGATTGCCTCGTTGGTGATTATTGTCGATATGGTGCTACAAGACGTGGCGTATGAATTGTCAAAACAGTTGTCTGTGTTTGTTAGTTTGATCATCACTAACTGTATCATTATGGGCCGAGCTGAAGCCTTTGCGATGAAACATCCGCCTCATTTAGCCGTATTTGATGCCTTAGGCAATGCCTTGGGTTATGGCTTAATTTTAATGGGCGTAGCGTTTATTCGTGAGCTACTGGGGCGTGGCAGTTTGTTTGGTCACAACATATTTACCACTGTTGAAAATGGCGGTTGGTATCTTGCAAATGAAATGTTCACTTTACCACCCAGTGCGTTCTTTTTAATTGGCGTGATGATTTGGGTCATTAAAATCATTCAGCGTAAGCGCGGATAAGGAAACAGCATGGAACACTATATTAATTTATTTATCCAAGCGGCGTTTATCGACAACATGGCGCTGTCATTTTTCTTGGGTATGTGCACCTTTTTAGCCGTGTCGAAAAAGGTCTCTACTGCATTTGGTTTAGGCATTGCGGTGATTGTGGTCATGATGCTGGCTGTGCCATTAAACCAAATTATCTACGTTAATATCTTAGCGCCAGGCGCATTAGCTTGGGCTGGGTTTCCTGAGTTGAATTTAAGCTATTTACAGTTGATTACCTTTATTGGGGTCATTGCTGCATTAGTGCAAATCTTAGAAATGTTTTTAGACCGTTATATTCCGACCTTATATCAGTCATTAGGGATCTTCTTACCGCTATTAACGGTGAATTGTGCCATTTTTGCTGGGGTTATCTTTATGGCTAACCGTGACTATAACTTTACTGAGTCAGTGGTTTTTGCTGCGGGTTCTGGTGTGGGGTGGGCGATGGCCATTGTGTTATTAGCGGGATTGCGTGAGCGGATGAAGTTTCATGCTATTCCTGATGGGTTACAAGGCATTGGGATTACCTTTATTACCACCGGCTTAATGGCTCTGGGCTTTATGTCATTTGCGGGCATTACGTTATAACGCATTGAAGAGAAGGGTTATTTAATGGAAATGGCAATAGGTATTGGCATGTTTACCATAGTGGTAAGTTTGCTAGTGGTGGTGATTTTAGCTGCCAAACGTAAGTTAGTGAACACCAATGATATCACTATTAGTATTAATGGTGACGCCAGCAAAAGCGTGCAAACCCCTGCGGGTGATAAATTATTGGGCGCACTGTCTGGACAACATATTTTTATACCATCAGCGTGTGGCGGTGGTGGAACATGTGGCCAATGTCGCGTAAAAGTAAAAGCCGGTGGCGGTGATATTTTAGCGACCGAACTTGATCATATTTCGAAAAAAGAAGCCAAAGAAGGCTGTCGTTTAGCGTGCCAAGTGACGGTGAGAACCGACATGGAACTTGAGATTGATGAAGAAATTTTTGGGGTTAAAAAATGGCAATGTGAGGTTGTTTCAAATAATAACCAAGCGACGTTTATTAAAGAGCTGTTATTAAAAATCCCCGACGGTGAAGATGTATTATTTAAAGCTGGTGGTTACATTCAAATTGAAGCGCCTGCGCATGAAGTACGTTATGCCGATTTTGATATTCCTGAAGAGTATCGTGGTGACTGGGTTAAATACGGTTTGTTCGATTTAGTGTCTACCGTTGATGAAGACGTATTACGTGCTTATTCAATGGCAAACTACCCTGATGAAAAGGGGACGATTATGCTAAATGTACGTATTGCAACGCCGCCTAAAGCCGGTTTACCACCAGGCAAAATGTCGTCATATATTTTTAATTTAAAAGCCGGTGATAAGGTAACGATTTCTGGTCCCTTTGGTGAGTTTTTTGTCAAAGAAACCGATGCTGAAATGGTGTTTGTTGGTGGTGGTGCGGGTATGGCACCGATGCGATCGCACATATTTAACCAATTAAAAAGTGTTAAAACCAAACGTAAAATGAGCTTTTGGTATGGTGCTCGCTCAACTCGTGAAGTGTTCTATCAGCAAGATTTTGATCAACTAGCCGCCGAAAATGACAACTTTGTTTGGCATGTTGCTTTGTCTGATCCATTATCTGAAGATAATTGGACGGGTTATACCGGCTTTATTCATAACGTGCTGTATGAGAATTACTTGAAACAACATAAAGCGCCAGAAGACTGTGAGTTTTATATGTGTGGTCCTCCAATCATGAACGCGTCAGTGATAGCCATGCTAGAAAGCTTAGGTGTCGAGTCTGAAAACATCTTGCTAGATGATTTTGGTGACTAATGCTGTGTTGAGCGTTGGGTTTATGTTTGCTAGCCCATGTTCGGTCATTCATATTTACTCGTCCAAGCGTAGCTTAGAAGCTGTAAATAAGAATATGAACTGATCGTATCAATAAAAAATCCCCATACTGTCATTGACGGTTTGGGGATTTTTTAGCAAATAGGAGTTAAGTCGATATTAACGTTCAGAAAACGCCAGATAACGCATTACTTCGGCTTTGTTGAAACTTAGCACATTACCGTTTTGTTCAGTGAACAGTAAATTTTCGCGAGCATAACGCTTAATCGTAGTAGGGCTTTTGTCGAGTATTTCACAGACTTCATTTAAAGATAAATCGTTATCATCACTCATTCTCGTTCTCCTTACGTTATGGTTATAGTTACTCGTGTTGCCTTGTTAGTATTAAACATCACATGTGCATTAACTTGTCATATTCGCGTGTTTTTGTCGAGCTTAGTATCAAACCAATCACATTATTCTGCGTTGAAGCCTTTTGACGTAAAATGACTATGCCTTCAAGTCTTCGACTTGATTAACGTCATTTGAATTCCCACAGCATGAGCAGATCACTAATACGATTGGTATTAATAATGACAGCGATGCATCATGGCATTAGTGATAATTTGATGCGTGGGAGCGACTTGAGGCTTCAAAGCCACTTGGTACATCGACTCCGCTACCGTGTGCGCATTAATGGGCTGATATTTACGCAGCGGACCGATAAATAGAAACGATAAACCACCAAAAAGGCTTTGGCCAATATCTTCCATAAAACGACCATTATCTCGTGGTCCTAATAATAAGCTCGGTTGAAAAATATTGAGTACCGGTAAAGATAGTGCCTTAAGGGCTTGCTCTACTTCGCCTTTGACTCGATTATAAAACACGGTTGATTTAGCATCCGCGCCCAATGCGGTCACCACCATAAATTTAAGTGAAGGATTTTCTTGAACTTGGATAAGTTTAGCGAAAGCCAATACGGCTAATTTATCGACTTGATTAAAAGCTTCTTCGCTGCCCGCTTGTTTGATTGTGGTGCCTAAACAGCAAAACGCATGATCAACTTTTTCTGCCAATGCCAGCTCATGTACTTCGTCCAGTTGGCAGCAAATAAATTGCACTTTCTCAGCCCCAAATTGATGTTCGACCAAATTAGGTGCCGAACGGCCAATAACCAATACTTTACTATAATGTTCACTTTCAATGATGCGAGTAAGTAAGGTATTCCCCACTAAACCCGTCGCACCTATTATTGCTGCAATCATATAATCCTTTAGAAAGCTAAACCGACTCGCTAGACTCTAATCTGTCGCCTTAATGGTTTCAATAAGAATATTTTAATAGCAATTATTATCCTGTTTGTTAGCTTAGGACTACTACAAAAACTACCGGTTATTGAAAATGAGTGTTCACTTTATAAAAATATAACCATCATAAGAATAACAATCATAAGAATAGCAATCATAAGAACAACAATTAGGATGGATTATGAGCCAAGCGCATTTGCCACTAACAGATTTTATTGAATATTCTCCAGATGAAATGCTCAAGCGGGCACAAGATAATTACCAGCAAGTTAAGCGACGTCATTCAATACGGGCATTCTCTGATCGCGCGGTACCCCAAGCCATTATTGAGCAGTGCATATTGGCGGCGGGCACGGCGCCCAATGGTGCTAACCATCAACCATGGCATTTTGTGGCGATAAATAGCCCACAGATAAAAGCGCAAATTCGTCAACAAGCTGAGGCGTTAGAGCAAGCATTTTATGCAGGTCGCGCCGGTGAAGAATGGTTAGATGCATTAAAACCTTTAGGCACTAATGCTGATAAACCGTATTTAGAACACGCGCCTTGGCTGATTGCAGTGTTTAGCAAAAAACGTACTGAAGAATCGGGTGAACAGAAAAGTAATTATTATGTGCATGAGTCTGTGGGGATTGCGACCGGTTTTTTAATTCAAGCATTGCATCATGCAGGTCTTGGCACATTAACGCATACGCCAAAACCGATGAGTTTTTTAAGTAAAGTGTGTGGGCGCGACAATGATAATGAGCGTCCGTATATGCTTATTATAGCGGGATACCCGGCCGATGGAGCGACCATTCCACAGCATGCTATTGAGAAAAAGTCGCTTGCGGAGATTTGTGATTTTATTTAATGCTGTTCACTGTTAGTCTAGCTGTATTTACAAAACGACAGCTTGTAAAACGGCTGCTTGTAAAATGACTGCTTGTAAAATGATTGTTGGTAAGAATATTATTGATCTCAATGATCGTCGTTAGATACGTATTAAAAGGAGTTAATATGAAATTGTTAAGTTCGTTGTTGGTTTGCTCTCTAGGCGGGATTGTCTCCATGCTAGCAGAAGCTGATGATGCTCAATTAGGCCACTTAGTCGAATTATCGATAACACACAATGATAACGCTATTGGGTTAAGTTGCTTGCCAAGAACTGAAGCCGCTGGCGAAACCGCTGATTGGGTGATTGAGTGTAACCGTTTGGCTTATCAATATTTAATCAGCCAAACGGGCGAAGGTATTGAGTTTAATCGCCAAGTTAATGAAAAGCCTTTTGGGATGGCAGCCGATTTTATGGCGAAAACCTTGATGGCGGACCCATCAGGATTTAAGGCGGTCAATATTTCGCAAGAGTTTGAATTTACTCATAAGAAAACTTAATAGCCTCTTTTTTTGTCTCGATTTTTACATTTTTCTGAATACATAACTAACCCGCTATGGCTTTAATACTGCTATAGCGGGTTAATTATGTATTGCTCATCAGTAGCTATTAGTTGGTAGCAACAGTCATCATTTATATACCCCGACGCGTTTAACTTAAATCAGTCATATAACGATGGAGTGTCTTCAGTGGGACGGGTTTTAAAACGACGATGAAGCCACATGTATTGAGCTTTGTTACGGCTAATCAGTTGTTCTACAATCTGGTTACCACTAATGGCGTCGTCTGTTTCATTGTCGCCAGGAAAATTCTCTAAAGGCGGCATTATTTCAAGGGTGTAGCCTTTGTCATCGCTATTACGTTCAACAAAAAAAGGCACTACATTGGCTTTACCTAATCTTGCCAGTGAGGTTGCGCCAGTAATGGTGGCAGCGTCTGGCACGCCAAAAAAGGGAATAAACACCGCGCTTGAACGGCCAAAATCTTGATCGGCGGTATACCAAATGACATCAGGACTGCGCAGACTGCGGATCATCTGGCGCACATCACGCTTAGGCACTAAGCCTTTGTTTGAACGTAAGCGACCTTTGACTTGTAAGTATTCCATCACCGGATTGTTATGGGGACGATACACGCCAATTCCCGGGGCAAACTGGCCAAATATACGCGCGCCCATTTCAAGTGGTAAACAATGTACCGCAAATAAAATCACCCCTTTGCCATTGTCTAAACTCTGACTAACATGCTCAGTGCCTTTAATGGTCATGTGCTGTTGCACGCGCTCGTTTGACCACCACCATGCGTTAATGGTGTCAAATACCGCTTTACCGGTTTCTTCAAAAGTACGCTCAAGCAGTTGTTGCTTGTCTGCATCACTCATCTCAGGAAAGCATAAATTGATATTACGCTTAGCGGTATGGGTTCTTCCGCTCGCAACTTTCATGACTAATCGACCAATGCCACGGCCAATTTTCATTTGCCAAGACAGAGGTAATAGTAAGGTTAAACGCATCAAACCGACGCCAAACCATATAGGCCAATGTTTAGGATGATATAAATCAGAAGAAAATTCGGCTTTCTCGACCACGGACAACTCGTCTAGTTCACAAAAAATTATTTGTTATTCTAACTCATATTTAGATGAAAATTAGGTACAATCACGGTTAAATTTTTACAAGACAGCGAATACACTATGAAGGTTTCTCTCCCAGCTTTTGAAAATGCGCGCGTTTTAGTGATTGGCGATGTGATGTTAGATCGCTATTGGGTAGGCCCTACGGGACGCATTTCACCCGAAGCCCCTGTACCTGTTGTTAAAATTAATCAAATTGAAGATAGACCCGGCGGCGCCGCCAACGTGGCATTAAACATTGCAACATTAGGTGGACATGTCCAGTTAGCGGGCATAGTCGGCCAAGATGAAACCGCACAAGCATTAACCCAAGGGGTAAAAGTGTTTGGGGTAGAACCGCAATGGTTAACGGTAGCAGACAAGCCGACAATTACTAAATTACGAGTATTGTCGCGTAATCAACAGTTAATCCGCTTAGATTTTGAAGAGCAATTTGATAAAGCGACTAGCCAAGCATTATTCGCGCAAAGCGAAGCCATTTTAGACAATGTCGATGTATTGGTATTGTCTGATTATGCCAAAGGCGCCATTGATGAACCTAAGGACTTTATTGCTAAAGCACGAGCCAAAGGGGTAAAGGTATTAGTTGATCCGAAAGGGCATGATTTTGCTCGTTATCACGGAGCTTCATTAATCACGCCAAACATGAGCGAATTTGAAGCGGTTGTCGGTACGGTAACCAGCGAAGATGATTTAATCGAAAAAGCACAGAAACTGATTAAGTTGCACGACTTTGACGCCATTTTAGTGACCCGTTCAGAAAAGGGCATGACGTTAGTGTCGCAAAGCCAACCCGAACTGCACATTCCAACGGTTGCACGTGAAGTTCACGATGTTACGGGAGCAGGTGATACGGTGATTTCTGCTTTGGCGACCTCAATTGCTGCCGGTGCTTCGTTAGCGCAAGCTTGTGCGATAGCCAATACCGCCGCGGGCGTGGTTGTAGGTAAACTTGGCACTTCAACGGTTAGCCGCATTGAGCTGATTCAAGCATTAGCCCTTAACCATGGCGAGTCTGGTTTTGGGGTAATGACAGAAGATCAATTAGCTTATGCAATGGATCAGGCCCGTTTACGCGGTGAGCGCATTGTCATGACCAACGGTTGTTTTGATATTTTACATGCTGGCCATGTGAGCTATTTACAGCAAGCTAAAGCCTTAGGTGATCGCCTTATTGTTGCTGTAAATGATGATAGCTCGGTGACGCGCTTAAAAGGCCCTGGACGTCCGGTTAATCCTGTTGATCGCCGTATGGCAGTTTTAGCGGGTCTAGCATCGGTAGACTGGGTAGTCCCTTTCACTGAAGACACCCCACAACGTATTATTACGCGATTATTGCCAGATTCTTTAGTCAAAGGCGGCGATTACAAAGTGGAAGATATTGCTGGTGGTGCTGAAGTGATGGCTGCAGGTGGCAAGGTTGAAGTGCTTGGATTTGAAGATGGTGTATCCACTACCGCTATTATTCAAAATATTATGTCACAAAAATAGTTGATGCTTAGATACTGGCAACGGTCATTACTCAAGTTATTAAGCTGTAGCGTTGCTTGCGCGCCGTTATTGGTTGGTCACTTTGTTAATGCCGGCCAGCTTATTACGCCTCAATCTATGACCACAAATCAACTAAAAACCACAACAGTTATGGTTGAAAATGGTTTGGCGAGTGATGACATTCGCCAAGCTTATTTTATCCCAATAGCAACCAAACAAGCGCTAGTATGTTCTTTATCTTCACTGGTAAGGTGTATTGCGTTACTCCCTGCTTCATTACAACAACAAACCGCTTTTTCTGTTGCCAATATTCGCCGCGCCGTTGGGCGTAAAAGTGCGATGGTGCTGGTTGCTGAACATCGCACAATAGCAGGGGTTATTGTTGTCAATCCTGCTAATAATATGGCTGAACAGAGTGGTGCAATTGGTTTAAAAACTTATCAGTTGCCATTAGCCAACCAAATACAATTAACCTTGTGGCATGAAATAGGCCATTTATATAACATTGCATTACAAGGCAGTATTTTACCCTCATCTTTAACTGAGTATCAGCATGAGTGGCTAGCGGATTTGTATCTGTTATGGCGTATTGCGCAGCATTATCAGCAGCTCGATTTAGCGTGGCAACAATTTCATCGCCGAAACCTGGCCCTTATCAACGACAGTGGTAATTTGTCGCATTGGAGCGCGCCTCAACTTCAAATTGTGCTCAATCATTATAATGCCCAACAATTGCAGCATTTTACTCACTATGAGGATTTTTTATCCGCAGTTTATCCATTAATGCCGACGTGGTCGCCGCGTGACATGGGAGAATTTTCTAGCTTAGTGCAGCGTACTTTTAGTGCGGTTCAATCTTTGCCAGGGTACATGTTTTGGCGTCAATCGGAGCTAATTCAAGTGTTGTCGCCGACATTAGAAAGGTTAATGGGTAAGGCTGAAACACAACGTTGGCTGAAGAATCAATTCTTAACCGAAAATAATATGTAAATTTTTGTTACGTGTTTTTATCACTTCTTACTGCTCATTAAATGGTGATTTTTTATAACCTTTGATTTTAAAGGGTAAATAAATAGTTATCGCGATAATGTTCTGTTTTATCCTGTCTTTCTGGATATTGTACGGTTAAAAATGTTGTAAATTTGCTAATTCTTAGCAGAATTTTCTAGTTTGGTCTGGTAAGCTCTGGCACCAAAATAATTAGAGAGACCAAGTTTATGGCCAAGCGTTCACGAGTTGAAACTGAGTTAACCGTTAACCAAATTTTAGATGAAGCCTTTAAACAAATCCTCACGATTGGTTTTGAGGCGATGTCTTATACCACGCTGTCTGCCGCCACTGGAGTCAGCCGAACGGGTATCAGTCATCACTTTCCGCGTAAAACAGAATTTTTAGTGCGTTTAGATCAGCGTATCGGACAGTTTTTTATTGAAGGATTAGATTTTTCTTCAATATCGGCACTAGAGCAATCATGGGCTGAAGTTATGAAACAACCTGAACGTAAAGCAGTATTACAACTGTTTTTTAGTTTATGTGGCAGTAGTGACGAAAGCATGAAAATACTCAAATCGCTTAATATTGTCATCGAGGCTGCGGTTAGTCATTTTGCTGATGCTGGGCGTAAATGTGTTGAGCAACTTATCGGTAATAGTGCCTTGGCATTATTACAAGACGTGCCAAAGTAACTGATCAAATTTCACGAGTTTGTTACATGTACCAATTTGTTGTAAGCACTAAAAATTTTGGCTATTTAAGTTTTACCCTGTAAGTAACAAATCGGTATTAAAATTGACATTATGATCAATACGATATCGAAGAGACTATTCCATATTGGTATCTGAGCATTCAATAAGTTGAATTACGCAGGTATCGTTATGGAATGGTATTTCGTGAACGATGAACATCGCTCACGTATCTTGGTTTACGCCAGCTTTCTACTTTCATATCTGTCGCACATTTGCTGCGCTTGCTCGTCATCAAAAGCACGTAAGCCGCTTAATACTAATGTTTTGACTCCGCTACCAATCACTTTTCCTTCGCTTTGCAGTTCAAAGGTGAGGGTGACATCGCCACGCTTACCATCAATCGCTAAGTCTTGTTTGATAAGGTGCAAACTGATGGTGCTGAAATCAAAATGGTCTAAATGAAATGACATGCTTTCATAAATCACTAATGGGCGGTCAGGGTTAATCATGACCTTGTATTGCTTCATCATCGGCACAAGTACGTGGATAAAGTTCAATCCTGAAAAAGCAACATAACTTTTAATAAATGCCGCTGTTTGAATATCACATTGGCACACCTCACCTTGACGCTCAATATGCAGATATTCTTTGCCTTTGGTGTCGCTAATGCTGAATTTATTGGCCACATTTTTATCGATGTGCAGCTCAACGTTATCACCGACCATGCCGGCAAACTTAAACTGCATGTTTTGGCTTAAGCCGTATTGGGTCAGCACTAGTGCAAATAATAAATCGCCAGGGACACAAAAGCGTTTAGCGCCCACATCGTGTATAGGGTTGAAATCTCCAGCGATTTTTTTGGCGAAGTCACTGGCTTGTTGAGCCGAAATAAACACGCTTTGATCTTGCTTAGTAAAATAAGGTGATAAAAACATAAAGAATAATTCTTATTAGTCAGTTGTCTGCTATCGCACAGCAGCGGTTTGTTACTGATTATGCAGCAATAAACATGCTTTTGGACAACAATATATTAATAAAATAGTTAATTGAGCCAGAGTGTACTTTAAAACATCAATTAAACTCACCCGATGACTAGGCTGTACATCTTTCGCTTCAATTAAAACGTATTTGACTTGAACGAAAATTAATCAGTAAAGAACAACAGACCTAGACTCTAATTACACACCTTTCCATTGCAAATTATTCAAGGGGTATCCACCAAACCACTTTGGCTCATCGAGTACGAAATGAGAGGTGATATTTTCGATGCCTAAATCTGCTTGTAAAAGCTCATCACAAAAGTCATTAAATTCTTCAATAGAAGTGCAAATGACAAAAGCGATATAATCAATTCCACCATTCACTCTTAAGCAGTCGACTATTTGAGGGTATTTTTTTGCAGAACGCTCGAAAATAGAGCAGTTTTGGTAGGTGTTACTCTTTAGCTTAATATTGATATAGGCTTTTACATTAACGCAGAGTTTATTGATATCTAACGCCATAACATACTGTAATATATAGCCACAATCTTCCATCGCTTTTACTCGTTGCAGGCATGCGCTGGGTGACAAACCTACCCGTTCAGATAATTCGTTATTACTAATTCGAGAGTTATTCTGTAGTTCAATAAGAATATTTCGATTTATTTTATCCAGTTTGACAGGTTTTTTTATCATTCATCTTGTCCTTTTATGCCTTGCAAAAGAATAACCTGATTTGTAGGCATTATTCACCAAATAACTCAAAATAGTTAACATGTTTCCGATTAAAATTTTTAATAAATATATGATAATTATTAAATTATAATTTTCTGGAGAGTATAGATGATACATAACCCAAAAGTAAAAATACACACTGACATTGGCGACCTCATCGTTACTCTATACGCTGATAAAGCACCCGTAACAGTCAGTAACTTCTTAAATTATGTCCAACAAAAACGATTCAATAACTCGACGATATTTCGAATTGTCACTGAAAGTAATGCTGAGCAGCCTGAAGATGCCAATACAAAAATTCAAGTGATCCAAGCAGGATTACCGCCCGAACATCCATTACTTTTACCGCCGATAATCCATGAGTCAACAAAAGATTCTGGGCTTTCACATACTCACGGCACCATCTCGATGGCGAGATTTGAACCGGGTAGTGCTGATGGTAGCTTCTTTTTCTGTATTGGCGATCAATTAGAACTTGATTATGGTGGTAAACGTTATAGTGACGGCCTTGGTTTCGCTGCTTTTGGCCGAATTACTGACGGGATAGACGCGTTAACAAGTATTTTTGAACAGGCAGAGCCACAAGAATATCTTAAGAATGAAATCACTATAAAATCAATAGCCTTGATTTGATTTCAAGGCTATTTCGTTTATGGGATAGCCTTATTTTGATTGGTAAGCTAGAGGGATCATTAATATAAAACACGCAACAAAACAGATAGATCCCATTACATTTACCCCTAAGTAGCTAAAGTCTAACATAATTTTACTTGCCACAATCGGACCAACAATGTAACCAACACCAACCCAAGTTTGGGCTGCAGTAATATATTTTCCTGAGTGGTCGGCATCTGAAATAATCGCAAAAGTTCTTGCGCCAACAATACTCCAAAAGAAGCTGAATATACTTAACAAAGCTAAATATTTAAATTCACTGACGTCAAAAGACACAACAATCAAACAAGCACTCATCAACACAATAGAGAGTAGTAACAACAAGGTGCTCTTGCCTTTAATATTTAACCAAGCAAAAAATAGCGCCCCCAATAAGCCCGCTATCATAGCAAGGGCGAGTGCTTGAGAAACATAGTCTAAAGATAATCCTGCATCCGTACCTACAAAGGATATGTAGCTCCACGTACCGCCAATACCGATGTAAAAACAAAATAAACCAGCAAGTGCGATAAGAAAGTATCGCGTGGGAATTGTGTTTATAACGTCATCATTTGTAAGCTTATCTTTGTAGCTTTGGCTGTTTTTGGGTAAATTATTGATGACAAATAATGGTGTTAAATAAAATATTGCCATGGCGACAAATACCCCCTGTAGCCCAGCAAATTGATAAATAGGTGCAACAGCTACCAGCCCGAGTGCTTGCACGGCAACGACTACCGCGGTATAAAATCCAAACCAACGATTTGGGTTAGTCGTCATACCGATTGAAGTGATGCCAACGGCCACGAGTAAACCTTCACCAATGCCTGCAATAACTCGAATGAGGCACAACACCAAAAAATCACCGGTATAGGCTGATGCCAAATTTGCACAGCAACTCAGTAATACTCCGGCAATGACGATATTCCTGAAATTAAGCTTTGCAACAAATGTTGAAAATACGAGGGTAGCCACCACGATGCCCATCGCATCGGTAGCGGCTAAATACCCTACTTGCACATTTGTTAGCTTCATTGTTAATGCAATAACTTCTAAATATACAGGCAAAAATAATAATACTAAGTAACCAATTGGAGCGGTTAATAAGCCTGCTAAACCAAATGCAAAATCTTTGGTTTTATGAATTGGTAATGTAGACATATAATCCTTTTGTTTTTAGAAGTCTTAACATTCAATAAAGTTACTGATTATATTGGTATATTTCTATAGCTTCCTGTTCGGAAATAAATCCATTAACAATATCTTTAGTGATAGATTGTGCTGAACGTTTTAACGGGTCGCCCCAACCGCCACCATTGCCAGTGACTAAGCGTATTAAGTCACCTTTCTCTAAAGGATATCGGCTTTTTCGACTGAATCTAGCTTTTTCATTGCCATTGCTATCAATAATCGCGATATAGTTACAAGAACCGTTCTGGCCACCATTGGTTCCCCATGTTGGTGTGATCCCTCGACCAAAAAAGCTCGAAATATCAGCTCCATCACCTAATATGCGATACTCGAGAATAACCCCTTTACCACCGCGAAATTCACCACAACCAGCACTATCTGGATTAAATTCATAGCGCTCAACGCGAACACCATAACGCTCTTCAGTGATCTCTATGGGTATATTGCTCGTTTCGCCATTGCCAACACAGAACTGACCAGACTCACCATCTTTGATGATATTTGCTCCCCAACCACCGACTAATGGTTCAACCAACAAAAATGGTTCTTTTGTCAGAGGATTAATTCCCGATAAGCTTATTGTGCACACAGAGCCAAATTGACCAGCAGTTAATACTTCTGGAATGGCAGAGGAGAGTGCTTTACGGATCACATCCGCCGCACAAACCATTGACTCAAAATAGGATGAAACAGGAGCAGGGCGCTGGGCTGTTAATATTGTGCCCTCTGGACACTCTACTCTAAGACGTCTAAAGCAACCGTCAGTAGCCGCTGCATTGGGCTTTACAACGCCCATAAATACTTCTCTCGCTGCCGAAACAAGCACACCCATAGTGCAATTAATTGGCCCAAGAGCTTGTTTTGACGAACCTGTAAAATCACAAATAAACTCTTCATCAGTGATAGTGACTTTGACTTTAATGACAAAGGGGCCGTGTCCCATACCATCTTCGTCGATAATATCTTCAGCATAAAAGTCGCCTTTGGGTAACGTTTTAAACTTTTCAAACACCATGGTATCGCCGTGATCTAATAGTTTATCAATTGCTGTTAATGTTGTTTCTTGTCCATATTTTTCTATCAAAGATAAAAAGCGCTGCTCACCTACTTTTAATGATGCCGCACAGGCTTTTAAATCACCCAAGGTCATTTCCGGTAAACGCACATTTGCTTCAATCAAATCTAACAGCGATTGATTGGCAATGCCTTTTTCATACACTTTGATACCCGGGAACTGAAGGCCTTCTTGGTAAATAGAGCTTGCATCAGCACTGTAGCTTCCAGGGTCTTTGCCGCCAACTTCAGTCCAATGAGCTTTATTTGCCGTCCATGCAACCAATGTATGCTGATAAAATATAGGACGGATCATACACACATCGGATAAATGAGTGCCTCCGCCTGAGTAAGGGTCATTTAAGATGAATACATCATCGGCATAAATATTATTGGCATCAAACTTTTCAATGATGCGCTGCACTGCAGCGTCGAGTGTTCCTATAAAACCCGGAATACCGTTACCTTGTGATATTAATCGCCCTTGGGCATCTGTTACCCCAATTCCATAATCTAATGATTCATAAATAATGGGGCTTTTACTACTGCGCTTCAACGCTAAAAACATTTCTTCGCCAATCGCGATTAAGGCATTTTTAATGATTTCTATAGTAAAAATATCAACAGATTTAGGCTGCTGAGGTTCCTTGTTGGCTTGAATTATTGTCATGTTTAAAGTCCTTTAACTTAATACGTTAAGTGGATATGTATGCCACCAAAAGCATCTATTTCTACTTTGTTGTCGGGCAGAATGACTGTCGTAGTCGTTGGTTCTTCAATAATGGCTGGCCCTGAGAATTTCATACCGTGAGTCAATAATTCACGATTATAAAGAGGGGTGTTGTGGGTTCCCAATTCATCGAAATCGACATCGCGTTGGCCAATAATCGCAGTAGAGGCATCTGCACTTTCGCTTTTTGCTACTGGGGTAATTTCAGCTTTATCTAATAGACCAAATGCAACCAAATGAATGTTGACAATTTCTATCGCTGAATCTTCAAGATTGAAGGTATATTCTTGCTCGTGAGCTTGATGGAAACGTTGGGATAAAGTATCAATAAATTCTTTATTTTCGAGCGTTAACCCTGGAACAGGTATTTTTACGGTATGTTCTTGGCCATGATAACGAGCATCAACATAAAGCTCTAACATCACTTTATCTTCACTAAAACCATCTTCTTTGTAGTCTGCTAATGCATTGGTTATCACGCCATCAAAAGCTTTACCAATGTCTGTTTTGCTATCATGGGTAATACTGATTTTATGGGTGTGAATATAATCTCGACGTAAATCAAGCATCAGCATTCCCCATGCTGAAAACACCCCAGCAAAGGGCGGAATAATGACCTTTCGAACATTAAGTTCTTTTGCTAGCGCAGTGGCGTGTAAAGCCCCGCCGCCGCCGAATGCCATCAGTGAAAAGTCGCGTGGATCAAAACCTCTGTTTACCGAAATAAGCTTAAGAGCATTAACCATGTTTGAATTTGCAATTTTCAATACACCATGTGCAATTTCCATGGCGGTGACACCAAGCGTATCACCGAGCTTTTTGAAGGCGTTATGCACAGCTTGTTGAGCAGGTTTGATTTCTCCACCCGCAAAGTTGTCGGGATTAATTCGTCCCGTATAAAGATTGGCATCTGTTGTCGTAGGTTCTGTACCATTACGACCATAAGCCACAGGTCCAGGCGTTGAACCGGCACTTTTTGGCCCTACATGTAAACTACCTGCAGCATCTATCCAGGCAATACTGCCCCCACCATTACCTATTTCAACGATATCAATTACGGGGGTTTTTATGGGATAACCTGCTGTGCTCTGTGTTTTCTCGAGCATATATTCGGTGGTGATCCGCGTCTCACCTTGGTTAATGAGTGAGCATTTTGCTGTTGTACCTCCAATATCTAAAGCTAGCAGGTTTTCGTCACCGATAACTTTACCGTATGCTACAGCGCCTAAAATCCCGCCTACAGGGCCTGACTCTACAAGTGTAATAGGATTTTTACAGGCGGCCTTTAAGGTTGCAATACCGCCATTTGACTGCATGATGTAAGGTGCATTTTTTAATCCCTTTTCGGCGAGTTTTTCATTCAGTTTATTTAAGTATTGCTGAGCGGGTGGGAGCACATATGCTGATAATACTGTGGTGTTCGTTCGCTCATATTCTCTCCACTCCGATGAAATTTCATAAGAGGCAATAACATCCACTTCAGGCCAGTATTTTTGGATCGCTATTACGGCTGCTTTTTCATGCTCATTATTCAAATAAGAATGTAAAAAACACACCGCAATAGCCTGAATATCTAGGGATTTAAAGTACGTTAAGATCTCTGGTAATAATGAGAGATCAAGCGGCGTTATTTCTCGGCCTAAATGGTCTAAGCGTCCGGGGAGTTCTCTGCGTAAATGGCGCTCAACAAAAGGCGTTGGTTTTTGATAGCAATTGTTAAAAATATCAGGGGTGTTACCCCGGGCTATTTCTAACACATCACGAAATCCTTGAGTGGTAATTAACGCTGTTTTCACGCCTTTACGCTCGGTAATCGCGTTGATAACCACGGTTGAACCGTGTGCAAAAAAGTCGACATCGGCTAACGATATATTTGCTTTATCAACAGTATTGATCACCCCTTGCTCAAAATTAGGTGGGGTAGTATCACTTTTAACCGCTTTTACTGTGCCTTGTTCAATGTAAACAAGATCAGTAAACGTACCACCGACATCAGTCGCAACTCTAATCGTCATAATAATCTCTTTAAATAAATCAGAAAGGGTCGCCATATACATGGGCGACCCTAAAACCTAGAATGAATACTTAGCTTGAACCCCAACTTGTCGAGGGCTGTTTTGCATGCGAATTAATGGGTTGTATAGGAATACTGTTTCTGGAGATTGCTCATCTAAGATATTGTTGGCAAACAATGAAACTGACCACGACTCATTATTGACGGTGAAATTAGCGTTGAGGTAGGTGTGAGAGTCTGTTTCTCCGGTATCATCATTGTAGATATCAAAGCTTCTTGGCCCGACAGTGTTAAATGCTAAGCGTGAGCTTAGTAACCAGTCTTTATGTAATTCAGTGTAATGAGTAATAGAGCCATTAAAGTTAAACTTAGAGACGTAAGGCATTGTACCACCTTCAGTTTCTTGTAAATCACGCCCTGATAAGATGTCAGTTCCTTTATTTTCAGTTATTTCGTTATCAATATAACCAGCCCCAAAAGACACTTTAATGTCTTCAGTCACATTGGCAGATAACTCTAGTTCTAATCCATTAATGATCACTTCATCGATATTTAAGTTTTCTAGGGTGAAAGTAGACGGGTTTAAACGCGTAAACTGAGCATCTTGCTGAACAATTCTAAAGGCCGCTAGATTTAACCAAATGGTGTCATCAAGCCAAGTTGTTTTAGAGCCAATTTCAATTGTGTCGGACACTTCTTTATCATATTGACGATTGACGGTAGGTGAGTATTCATTAAAACCACCACTTCTGAAGCCTTTTGAATAGGTGGTGTAAAGTAAAACATCGGGCGTATATTGCCAAGCAAGTGAGGCTTTAGGTTGGAGTTGGCTATAGGTTTGTTCGGCTTTTGATGCCGCTTTATCGCGTTCATCATATGCTTCGCGTGTTTCTGAGTCATACCTTAATGCAAATGTTAACTCTAAATCATCGGTAATATCATAATTACCTTGCCCAAAAAAGGCATAGGCGTAACTGTCTAGGACTGTTTTTTCACCTTCTAATACCAGAGAAGGATCTGAAGCCATTAGTGCTTTTACATCATTGTAGGTCACAAGTTCTGTTGGTGTGACATCAATAACCTGGTCATATGAAACATACCTGTCTTTTGTTTCTGCAAAACTGCCTAAGGCCCAACTAAATCCATCGTTGCTCTCTGAGACAAATCTCACTTCGAGATTCTCTGAACTTTCTTTTATCGGGTTGATTTGTGTTATTGGGAAATAAAAGTTTTCCTCGCTTGCGTCGGAGTGAGTAAAATCACCATCAGCAAAAAACTCAATATCTGAATCATTTGCAGAAAGCACTACCACCAATTTACCTAGGTCAAATTGACTTTCCAGTTTAGAGGATAAAAACCACATTTCTGAAATATCTTCACCGATTGCATTGCTATCGTTTTCAATACTAAAATTTTCTAACTCGTCGGCGGAAATCCTCGCCATATAATTACTACCCTGTCTACTGTTGGAGTAGTTACCTCGAAAAGTGATATCTGTATCGTCAGTCATCAAATAGTGAAGCATTCCTTGGAAGCCATATGCGCTGTCAACAAAGTCGACATCTTCGTTGAAGTGAGCATTATCTATTTGCCCATCACTGTCGCGATAGTTTGCAGATATACGGTAATAAAGTTTGTCTTCAATGACAGCGCCACTCAAGGCTGAATTTAGCTTAACTTCATTCCCTTCGGCATATGATGCCTGTACTGAACCTTCAGTTTCATCGGTTGGGGCTTTAGTGATGATATTAACCGCTCCACCGATAGCATTTTTTCCATAGAGTGCCCCTTGAGGGCCTCTTAGTACTTCAATGCGTTCAATGTTATGCAATCCCTGGTTTATAAATTCTAAATTGGGTACGGTGACTCCATCAACCACATAGGCAATTGGAGCTTCGCCTACTTGAGGAGTTATTAGGCCACGAACGGTGATGAAATTTAAACCAGATCGAAAGTTTTTAGATACATCAAGATTAGGTGTCAGGGCGGCAAAGTCTTTGATTGTTTCTATTCTTGCTTGGGCAACTTCAGAAGCATTTATGACAGTGACTGAGTCTGGGATTTGTTGCAGTGTTTCCACTCGCCCGCGAGAAGTCACAACGATCTTTTCCATTTCGGCATTCTCTGCCTCCTGCGCATAAGCATGGTTTGTGACAACCAATGAATTTGCAATGGCGAGTGCGAGTGTCGTCTGAAAAAAAAGCTTACTTCTGCTCATACTTTTCCCCTGTAATATTATTATCGCTTTCTAATTTTCGTTAACTATAACCTAACGTGTTTTTAACAAAAAAATTACGATGATTAAGTAGTTGAAACAAAAATAATTGCTTAATTTTGTATTGAAAACGAATTATATGTTTTGAACATTCAGGGTGTTTTATTGAATTTATCGTGAATACAAACTGTTGAGTTGGATTTTGACTTTGATAACGCTAATTAAAATTCAAGCTGACAACAGTAAGGTCGAACAGTAAATTAACATCAATTTGATTATGTCAAATTCTGTCGGCGGGAATGATTTGTCGATTATTAATATCGTCTTATCTGAGGGGGCAAGGCAAATTTTACCAAAATAAGAAATTATGTTTACCGTGTTTTTTAATGCTGTACATGGCTTTATCGGCTTGCTCACAAACATTAGTGAACTCGTCTAATTCATCAAATAAGCTGATGCCAATACTGAGGCCTACTTTAATGCTTTCACCCTCCAATTCGATAGGATGTTGATAGTGTGACAGCAAGGTTTTAGCCAATGCTGTTAATCGTTCCACATCATTGCAATGAACTAAAATGACAAACTCATCACCACCAAAACGTGCCACATGATGAAGTGGGTTTTGTGTTGAGTCTACAGTGCTAAACAGTTGATCGCATATTTGCGCAATATCGTTGGCAATATGGATTAATAAACTATCGCCATATCGATGGCCTAAATGATCATTAATAATTTTAAAGCCGTCTAAATCGATAAAACATAACGCGCCATGATGTGTGTTGTGAGAACTTTTTCCTTGTTCAAACGCGGTAATCAGTGCACTTCGATTGAGTAAATTGGTGAGTGGATCCCGATGGGCGAGCTTGGCTAAGTCTTGTTCGTAGCGCTTTTCTTGGGTGACATCAATATGAGTGCCCATAATACGAAGCGGTTCACCGTTAATACCATATTCAATAATACGCCCACGGTCAGACACCCATGCAACAGTGCCATCTTTGTGCACCATGCGATGCACGGCTTGATAAATTTCAGCATTACCGGCTACATGACTTTCAAAGGCTTGTATCACCCAGTCTTTATCTTCCGGGTGGAGATTATTTTTCCAGCTGCTGATATGGGCCGGTAACTCTTCACGGGTAAAACCGAGCAGATGGCCCCACTGTTGATTAAAAATAGTCAGGTTTCCGCTGGGAATATGTTGCTCCCATAGACATAAACCAGTGCCATCAAGCGTAGCGTTGAGTTGCTCGTTTACTCGTTTATTGAGCAATGTAAGCCGATTATTCTCGTATTCTAGTCGCTTGATTTTTTGCTTATGCTGCTCTAGTTCAAGCTGTAATTGAGTAATGATGTCCTGCTGTGCCATGGATAGCTGATAATCCTTTAAGTCCAATGGACCCAGTTTAGCGGGTTATTAAACAAAAAAACACCAGCATTGATTGCTGGTGTTTTGTTTGCCACAAGTTGATTTATAAGGCTTTAAGGATTGCTTCTACACTGTCCTTCGCATCGCCAAACAACATTTGGGTATTGTCTTTAAAGAACAATGGATTTTGTACACCGGCATAACCTGTGTTCATTGAACGTTTAAAGCCAATCACGTTTTGCGCTTTCCACACTTCTAACACTGGCATGCCAGCAATAGGGCTAGTTGGATCTTCCATCGCCGCTGGGTTAACCGTATCGTTAGCGCCAATGACGAGCACGGTATCAGTACTGCTAAAGTCTTCGTTGATTTCGTCCATTTCTAACACGATATCGTAAGGCACTTTAGCTTCTGCCAATAGTACGTTCATGTGGCCAGGTAAACGCCCTGCAACAGGGTGAATACCAAAGCGAACTTTTATCCCCAAAGCGCGCAGCTTTTTAGTGATTTCAGCTACTGGATATTGCGCTTGAGCCACCGCCATACCATAACCTGGGGTGATGATGACTGAGTCAGATGCTTTTAGCATATCAGCGACATCTTCTGCGGTTGTTTCGCGGTATTCGCCCACAGTGTCATCGCCAGTTGATACTGCAGCATCGTTACCAAAACCACCGGCAATAACAGAAATGAACGAGCGGTTCATGGCTTTACACATAATGTAAGACAGAATCGCACCCGATGAGCCCACAAGCGCACCAACAACAATTAGAAGGTCATTAGATAACATGAAACCTGCCGCTGCCGCTGCCCAGCCTGAATATGAGTTCAGCATTGAAACCACAACTGGCATGTCTGCGCCGCCAATTGATGCCACTAAATGCCAACCAAATGCAAACGCGATTAAGGTCATCAAGATGATTGGTGTCACTGCACCACCCGCCTGAACGAATATCACCATTAGAATAAACGACACCACAACGGCCAATAAATTTAATTTATGACGATGAGGTAGCATAAGTGCTTTTGATGAAACCAAACCACGTAGCTTAGCAAACGCCACAATAGAGCCTGTGAAGGTGACTGCACCAATAAAGATGCCTAAAAATACTTCCACTAAGTGAATGTTAAGCATGGCACCGGTTAGATGCTCAGTTTGTTGGGCTTTGCTTGCTTCAGCAAATGCAGCTTTTGCGGTTTCTAGTGTGGTGTTGAGGTCTTGCCCCATGACCACGACAATTTCAGACACTTCGTGTGGTTGGATATCAATAAAGCTATTAAAGCCCACTAATACCGCAGCTAGACCCACAAAGCTGTGCAAAATCGCGACGAGCTCTGGCATTTCAGTCATTTCGACTTTTAATGCTAAGCGAATACCAATCGATCCACCAATGACCATGGCGAGAATAATCCATTCTACGCCGCTTGTAGCAGGATTGAGTATGGTTGCAATAAGCGCAATCGCCATACCAATAATGCCAAATAAATTACCATTTTTAGCAGTTTCTTGTTTTGATAACCCAGCTAAACTGAGAATAAAAAACACCGCGGCAATGATATAAGATGCTGTAACCAGTCCTTGAGACACGATATGACTCCTTAATCTTTACGGAACATCTTCAGCATGCGCTGAGTGACGGTAAACCCGCCAAAGATGTTAATACTGGCAATAAGCACCGCGACAAACGCAAGCGCCGTGACTAATGCTGAACCCTGGCCTATTTGCAATAACGCCCCGACCACAATAATGCCTGAAATAGCATTAGTGACCGACATTAACGGCGTATGCAATGAGTGCGACACATTCCACACCACGTAATACCCCACCACACACGATAGGATGAACACGGTGAAATGCGACAAGAACTCAGCGGGCGCAACTGACGCCACTGCAGCAAAACCGGCTAGACCTAACACAGCTAAAATGTATTTAAGTTTTGACGGTACTTTGTCAACTTTGGCAGCTTTAGGCTCGATACTCGCTGCTGGTTTTTGCGGTGCCGCAGACACTGAAATTGCCGGTGGTGGGAAAGTAATTTCGCCGCCACGAGTCACGGTCATGTTGCGCATGACCACATCATCAAAATCGAGCACTGCATTGCCGTCTTTGGCTTTACACATTAACTTCATCAAGTTGACTAAGTTGGTGCCATAAAGTTGTGACGATTGCGCCGGTAAACGACCGGGTAAGTCGGTATAACCCAATACTTTTACGCCGTTATCGGTAATAAAACGTTCGCCAGTGACGGTGTATTCACAGTTACCGCCAGTTGCTGCCGCTAAATCGACAATCACTGAGCCCGGTTTCATGGTATCGACCATGTCTTTGGTGATCAGCTTTGGCGCAGGACGACCAGGAATTAATGCGGTGGTAATGATGATGTCGACGTCTTTGGCTTGTTCGGCAAACAGTGCCATTTCAGCAGCAATAAACTCTTCTGACATGGTTTTAGCATAGCCGTCAGACGAGCCGCCTTCATTGTTTTCAAATTCAAGCTTTAAGAAACTACCGCCCATTGACTCAATTTGCTCAGCCACTTCAAGGCGAGTATCAAATGCGCGCACTATGGCCCCTAGCGAGCCCGCAGTGCCAATAGCAGCAAGTCCGGCTACACCTGCGCCAATAACCAACACTTTGGCTGGTGGCACTTTACCTGCTGCAGTAATTTGCCCGGTAAAGAAACGACCAAATTCGTGGGCGGCTTCGATCACTGCGCGATAACCACCAATGTTGGCCATCGATGATAAGGCATCGAGTGATTGGGCGCGTGAGATGCGTGGCACCATGTCCATCGCCATCACGGTAATATTGTGACTTGATAGCTTTTCAACAAGCTCAGGGTTTTGGGCTGGCCAAATAAAACTCACCAACGTTGTGCCTGGTTTCATTTTGGCAATTTCGTCATCGGACGGTGCATTCACTTTAAAAATAAAGTCAGCGTCGTACACATTGTCGACCACATCCGCCCCAGCGGCTTCAAATGCAGCATTATCAAAGCTCGACTTCACACCTGCCTGTGCTTCAATTGCCACACTAAAGCCGAGTTTTATTAGCTGTACCACAGTGGCTGGAGTCGCGGCGACTCGAGTTTCACCTTCGATACTTTCTCTCGGTATTCCAATCTGCATGACTGTTTCCTGATGGTTAATAAAAAGACCGTCTATTGTTGTTCCCCATCAATAGACCATTCCGTTTGAGTATTTCTGCCTCACATGCTGCACTTTGAAGATAGAAAAAGAGCAGCATATGACCATTGAAGTCGGGTAAACTATTTAGCCAATGGCATTACGTTGACACAGTTACATTATATTTGCATGTCGTTTTACTCAGAGAACAATCAACCTGATAATTATTCATCAGTTAATTGGCGCTCCTAGCTTGCGACATGAGGCATGTTCGGTACAAGTGCCTTTAGGCTAATTAAAGGGTTTTAAATTAAGGTAATTTAAAAACTTTTAACTGCGCCACACTTTTGTAGCTTAAAAAAACATCTTTGCATATTCCTAAATGGAATAAAAAATCATCTTTTATTCTTTTTTGGTTTTTGTCCGTAGGAGTAAGCTAGTCCACATTACACTGTTATAAGGCCGTCTTATGTTGTTAAAAGAACTTTCAGCTTTAGCATCACCATTGTCTCAAGGACAAGTCGATAAGTTAAAGCAACTCACATCAGAATTATCTTCAGTTCAACTTGCATGGGTCAGTGGTTATCTCGCTGCGAGTGCTAACCAAGGTCAAAGCGGTGTCGAGACGACAGCAGAGACAAGTGCCGCACCAACAGTTACGATTTTATACGGTAGCCAAACGGGCAATGGCCGTGGCGTAGCCAAAGAGCTAGCCGCTAAAGCGCAGGCGCAAGGTTACGCAGTAAATTTAGCTTCTATGGGCGAATATAATGTCCGCCAGCTAAAACAAGAAACCATCTTGTTATTGCTTGTTAGTACTCATGGTGAAGGCGAAGCGCCTGATGATGCGATTGAACTACACAAGTTTTTAGCCTCAAAGCGTGCACCTAAATTAGATAAGCTACATTATTCTGTGCTAGCACTAGGTGATTCAAGTTATGAGTTCTTCTGCCAAACAGGTAAAGACTTTGATGCGCGTTTAAGTGCATTAGGGGCAACATCATTATTACCGTTGGTAGAATGTGATGTTGACTATGAAGATATTTCACAACAATGGCAGGACAGTGTTGTAGAGGCTGTTAAGCCGTACATTCAAGCCTCAAGCGCCAGTGTGGTCTCTATTGGTACGGCATCTGTTGCGGGTGAAAGCGAATATACCAAGCAAAACCCCTATACAGCAGAAGTACTGGTAAGCCAAAAAATTACTGGTCGAGGTTCTGATCGTGATGTCCGCCATGTTGAAATTGATTTAGGCGAGTCAGGATTAACTTATCAGGTCGGTGATGCGTTAGGTGTGTGGTTTAGTAATAATGAAGTGCTTGTTGATGAAGTTATCGCCGCGCTCGGTTTAGCTGCAGACGACAACGTCACCGTGTCGAAACAGTCACTATCATTAAAAGCGGCGTTAACTGACAAGAAAGAATTAACTCAGTTATACCCAGGCCTAGTGAAAACATGGGCTGAGTTAAGTGGAAGTGCTGAACTTGCAGCCATTTGTGAAGACAAAGAACAAACCAGACAGTTTATTCTTAAGCATCAGTTAGCTGATTTAGTCGCAGCATATCCAGCCAAGGTTAGCGCGGTGCAATTGGTTGATATGTTACGTCCATTGACGCCACGCTTATATTCAATAGCCTCTAGCCAGGCCGAAGTGGAAGCTGAAGTACACTTGACGGTGGCGTTAGTTGAAGATGAACGTCAAGGCCAAGCACGTTTTGGTGGGGCATCGCATTTCTTAGCCTCGGCTGAAGAAGGCCAACAAGTTAATGTGTATGTTGAGTCTAATAACCATTTCCGTTTACCCGAAAATCCAAACACACCGGTCATTATGGTGGGTCCTGGTACAGGTGTTGCGCCTTTCCGCGCCTTTATGCAGGAACGTGTTGTTGACGGAGTGTCAGGTGACAGCTGGTTATTCTTTGGTAACCCGCATTTTGAACAAGATTTCTTATACCAAGTTGAGTGGCAGCAATATCTTAAAAATGGCGATTTATCGCGTTTAGATGTAGCTTTCTCGCGCGATCAAGCTCATAAAGTGTATGTTCAGCATCGCATTGCAGAGCAAGCCGAAGCGTTGTGGCAGTGGCTACAAAATGGCGCACATGTGTATATTTGTGGTGATGCAGAACGCATGGCAAAAGATGTACACCAAGCATTAGTGAATATTGCGGTTGAACAAGGTGGCTTAAGCGCTGATGACGCAGAAGCTTACTTTGAAACACTACGTAGTGAAAAACGCTACCAAAAAGACGTGTACTAAATTCGACCTCGGTTGTTAGGCCAAATCTAGCAACCCAATCGCACTAATGAATTGAACAGAATTAAGAGAGGCCCAGGCCATGAGTGAGCAAAAGTTAGCGTTAAACGAATACTTAAAAATCGACAGTGATTATTTACGCGGCGATATCAAAGAGGGTTTAGATACCCAAGTGACAGGATCGTTTAGCGATGGCGATCAGCAGTTGATCAAGTTCCACGGTTTTTATCAGCAAGACGATCGTGATTTACGTAATGAACGTAAAGAGCAAAAGCTAGAGCCACTGCATAGCTTTATGCTACGTGCCCGTGTACCTGGTGGTATTTGTACTCCTGAGCAGTGGTTAGAAGTGGATAAAATTTCATCTACGCTGACCACCTCAAACAGCATTCGTTTAACCACGCGTCAAACGTTTCAGTACCACGGCATTCCTAAGCGTAATCTAAAAACCTTGATCCAAGGTCTTGATCGCGCCGCCCTTGATTCTATTGCCGCTTGTGGTGACGTAAACCGTAACGTGATGTGTAATCCAAACCCGGTTGAATCTAAGTTACATGCGCAGGCTTATGCGGTTGCAAAGCATTTATCTGATCATCTATTACCACACACTCGCGCTTATGCTGAGATTTGGTTAGATGAAGAAAAATTATTAGGCACCGAAACGGTTGAACCGGTTTACGGCAAAACCTATTTGCCACGTAAATTTAAAATGGCTGTTGCGGTTCCGCCACATAACGATGTAGACGTGTATACCAACGACCTTGGTTTTATTGCGGTAGCAGAAGCTGGCGAGTTAATTGGCTTTAACCTGGTTGCTGGTGGCGGTATGGGTTCTACCCACGGTGAAGTAGAAACTTTCCCACGTTTAGCTGACGACTTGGGCTTTATTAAAACGGATGACGTCACCAAGTTTGCCGAAGCGGTAATGACGGTTCAACGTGACTGGGGTAATCGTGTTGTGCGTAAACGTGCGCGTTTAAAGTACACCATTGTTGACCATGGTCTTGATGCATTTAAAGCCGAAGTTGAAAAACGTGCTGGGGTTAAATTTGCACCTAAGCGTGAGGTGATCATTGGCGATCGCGGCGACCGTTATGGTTGGGTTGAAGGTATCGACAATAAGTTCCACTTAACGCTATTTATTGAAAGTGGCCGTATTAAAGATATGCCAGGTCAAACCTTGCAAACTGGTCTACGTGAAATTGCCAAAATCCATAAAGGCGATTTCCGTATGACATCTAATCAGAACATGATTATTGCCGGTGTTGCTGCACAAGATAAAGCTGAGATCGAAGGTTTAGCGCGTAAGCACGGCTTATTAGGCCAAGTGCTAAGCGGTACTCGCGGTCATTCAATTGCCTGTGTGGCATTACCAACGTGCCCATTAGCGATGGCTGAAGCTGAGCGTTACTTCCCTGAGTTTATTGATCACATCGATGCATTACAGGCTAAACACGGCATTAGCGAGCAATCAATTGTAGTGCGTATGACAGGTTGTCCAAACGGTTGTGCTCGTCCATTTGCAGCTGAAATTGGTTTAGTGGGTAAAGCACCTGGGCGTTATAACTTGTATTTAGGCGCCAGCTTTGAAGGCACGCGTTTAAATAAAATGCATAAAGAAAATATTCAAGAAGCTGAAATTTTAGCTGAATTGGATACCTTATTTGGTCGCTACGCCACAGAGCGCGATGCGGGCGAAACCTTTGGTAACTTCACTGTACGCATTGGCGTAGTGAAGGCGGTTATAGACGCCGCTAAGGATTTTCATGCCTAATGAAGTGGTAACGACTGCGTCAACTGACGCGGCCGTCGATCATTCAGTTACTCCGGCTCAGCTGCAGGCGTTATTATTAGCGCCTAAAGCAGAGCAAATCGCTGCGCTTGAAAACATTAACCTGTTTTTAGCAGGCTTAACGGCGCAACAACGAGTGGCTTGGGGTCTAGCATATTTACCGGGCGATCATGCGTTATCGTCTAGCTTTGGTATTCAAGGCGCGGTGATGTTGCACATGGTGACTCAAGCGCAAAGTGATATTCCGGTGATTTTAACCGACACTGGCTATTTGTTTGCGGAAACCTATCAATTTATTGATCAGTTAACCGAGCGCTTAAACCTCAATCTTAAAGTGTACCAAGCGGGTCAAACCCAAGCGTGGCAAGAAGCCCGTTTTGGTAAGCTGTGGGAGCAGGGGATTGACGGCTTAGAAAAGTATAACCGCATCAATAAAGTTGAGCCTATGCAACGTGCATTAGCTGAATTAAATGTCGGTACCTGGTTCGCAGGCTTGCGTCGTAGCCAGTCTAGTACCCGTGAAGCATTGCCGATTTTAGCGATTAGCGGCAAACGTTTTAAGTTGTTACCCATCATTGAGTGGAGCAACAAAGACGTGCACATGTACTTAACGGAACATGACTTGCCCTATCACCCATTATGGGAACAAGGTTATGTGTCGGTAGGTGATACTCACTCAAGCAAACCACTTGAGTTAGGTATGTCTGAAGAAGAAACCCGTTTTAATGGCTTACAACGAGAATGTGGTTTGCACTTCGATATCTAGTTGTGAAGTGGTGTTAGATCATGTACTCCATTCATCCGCAATTTATTGCGGATGAATGCATTTTAAGGCTTTCATTATCTACCGTATCAGCCTCTATTTTGTCTTAAATTCGACGTTGTTCTTTTTCATTAATTTGTTTTATTCTTGTCATTCATAAGTTTGAATTATGAGATAAACTGCTTTTATCTCATCGGTTTGTAATATCATGCAGCCAAATTATCACTAAGCCTGTTTGTTAGCATGTTGTCAGACATTGCAACGTTATAATTAACAAGGGCAGGTTGAGGTTGGTTTGTCCTCCTAAATAATTAGTTGTGCATTGAATTGAGCTACTGGTTTTATGTGTAAATTGAAAATAATTAAATTTTATTTAAATTTTCATGCATCAGTGCCGATAATAGTCTAGATTTAGAAGTTCCCGTAGACGGTTTTTGTTGACGTTTTGGGATTGTTTTTGCAATCCACGTACCTTCAAAAGCTTCGCTCGCATCCTCGAGCACATTGATTGACTTGTTAGCGTATAAGCAATCTGTTTGATTGTTCCCGATAACTCAGCGGTTTGAGTTATCGGGAGATCAGATGTTTGAATTATTTCCAGCTTAATGCTTTTTGATTTTCACTTTATTCTCGTCAAATTCCCTCTCAAAACTCGTTAGATAATAAGCTGTCTTTTTGGCGTATTGGTTTTTTACAAGTGCAGTTTTCAGGATAAATATCCCCCAAAAGGTAACATCTAATGCGCTTATTAACATTTAATGCTAAATTAATCCGCAGTTTATCGGTGTAATCGATAATGCTTATCCCAAAAAGATGATAAATGTTTAAACGCTAACTCATTTCAAGGAAGAGTTAACAATAATATAAATTGGAGTTTATAGATGAATAAGATGGCAATTGCTGCTGTGGTATTAGCTGTTGGTGCTGGTGGATATTTTCTGTCGCAACAAGGGACGTCAGTCGTTAAAAATGATCCTATGTTGGACTATATTCCAGCTGATACATTAGCGTTTTCTGGGCAGTTAGTTCCATTTCCGTTAAAAGATTATCTGTATAGCATTGCAGGTAATTATCAAGCTTATGATCTGGATAAAATGCTGTCGCTAGATGATAGTTCATCAGCTCAAGAGCGCTTTTTTATCAGTTTATACAAGCAATACATGACCGTGTTGCCTGAGCCTGAAACCTTACTATCCACCTACGGCTTACCTGATTCAATCAAGAGTTATTTTTATACCTTGGGTGCATTGCCGGTCATGAAAGTTGAGATCAGCAATCCTGCAGCATTTTGGGCGGAATTAGATCGCGCCGAGCAGGAAAGTGGCTTAACTCATACTATGGGCAAATCTGGATCTGTTGAATATCGCGGTTATACATTGACTGATGTTGATGAGAAAGAACACGCTGAGATCGTATTTTCTGTTAAAGATGGCTGGTTAACTGTGACCTTGAATACGTCATTTAATCAAGCTGAATTGCTTGAAACCGCCTTGGGTGAAAAGAAAGTTGAGCATCCAATTAGCGAAACCACCCTGTTGCAAGACATCGCTAATACTCATGGTTTTATGCAAGACAGTATTAGCTTTATTAATCATGTTGAATTGGTTAAAGGGTTAACGTCGACTGACGGTAATATGCTGGCCAAGCAAATGACCAAAATGATTGAGATTCAGGGTGAAGATCCTTTTGCTGAAATGAAAACACCCGTGTGTCAAACTGAATTAAGTGCCATTGCTGCTAACTGGCCGCGCAGTGTAATGGGGTTAAATTCATACTCTATCACTCGTGAAGAAAGTACCATTGATGCTGCTGTTGTGCTTGAAAGTAATAACCAGGTGATTTTGTCTGCATTGAATAAAATGCGTGGCTTTGTGCCATCATTTGCCAGTAATGGTCATGATAATATTTTATCACTTTCACTCGGTATTGATGTTAATCAACTCGCACCAGCATTGAACGAAGTGTGGAAAGATTTACAAACACCGCAATATCAATGTGCTGCATTGGCTCAAATGCAATCAGAATTAAGCGAGTTAAATCCAGCAATGCTTGGCATGATGACGGGGATGGCTAATGGCGTTAAAGGCATTAGCGTGACACTAGCGGATTACAAGTTAACAGAGAAGAATGGCCAAGCTAGTTTCGAAAAATTAGATGCATTAATAAGCGTGTCGGCTGAAAAACCGATGATGTTAGTGGATATGATGAAGCCGTTTTATCCACCGCTTGCAGAAGTGGACTTGAAAGATAATGGCGATCCAGTCGATATAACTCCAATGTTAATGTTGCCACCTGAATTTGGGGTTAGTGCAAAATTAGCCATCAAAGGTAGTCATTTAGTTGCTTATACTGGCGACAGGGGTACTGAGTTAGCTGATTTGATGTATAAGCAACCACTTGAATCTAATGGTTTCTTTGACTTGTCTGTCGATTACCAAAAAATGTTTGCTCCATTAGTCGATATGGCAGAAATGAGTGGCGAACCAATGCCAGAAGAATTGCTGATGTTAAAAGACTACGACATGCGTTTACAGATGTCGGTAGACTTTACAGATAAGGGCTTAGTAATTGGTTCTAAAGTAAATTCTAAAGCGAGTGCTAAATAATTTCATTAACGTTACTGTGCTAATACGACATTAATGAAACTAAAAAGGTGACCAAATGGTCACCTTTTTTATGTCTCGTACATTCTATTGTTGCGTTAATCGATTACAGCTAATTGTCGATGTTAATGAATTAAAGACATTAATTATCTAGCTTACAGAATGTCATTTAACGCAATACCAATACCAATACGCTGATTATGATGGTCATAATCAATTAAGCTTTCACCGTAACCATTAAAATATTGAGTATAAACACGTAAAGTACCAATAATCGGGTAGCTCCAGGTAAATTCAACTGCACCGCGATTGGTATCGCGTAAGTTGTTACGCAGTAGCATAGTAAAGCGATGCTCATTTAAACCGTACACTCCAGTCAGTTCGAAGTTACCCATGTAACTGTCGATATCTGGATTGTCATCGCCTTTAGCTGAATTAATATCATCTTTTTCATCTTCAGGGATACGCCACCACACTCTAAGTCCGAGTGCGAAAGGGCCACGGTCGAATACAGCACTGCCGTATATTCGGTTCCAACTGCGTGATAATTGGTTGGTTTGACCATTAGACTGATGCACAGCACCAAACCCTAAAAATGAGTTGGTAAAACCACCAATTTTCCAATCATTATTGAATAACATAAACACTTCAGGTTCATGTGTGGTTTCACGAAACGGAGATGAAGCTTCTTCGTTGTAGACTTGCCAATACGATTGGTTGGTGTAGGCAAAGAACAAATGGCCATTATCACCAAAAACATTGTACCAAACTGGAAACTTAAAACTGATTTGGAATTTTGCTTCTAGATTATCGATTGCGAAATCTTCGTCTGGGTATTTAACTTCAAAGGGTAATGCGTTGGTTCTGGTTTGATAGGTTACTGGAAGCAGATAATTAGCTTTGTGTGGCGTGATCACAAACGGCTTTTCAGATGTTGCGAGTTCTCCTTTTACACGTTCATCGACTAAGGAGTCTTCTGCAAGGGCGAGGGTACTATAGCCAAGTAATAATAACGAGAGTCCAAGATATTGAGTGCTTTTTATCATTGCATCATCCATAAGCATAATTATAGGTTTAATTTTAGTGTAATTCTTAGTTTCAGTATTTTTCAGTGCTCATTGTTATCAATTGGCAGAGCTTTGTCGAATTAAGTTAACAATTCTTTTCATTTCAACGGCGGATTTTATACGTATTAGCATGTCAAATAGATTAAATTGCGAACAAACCGCCTCATATTCTATTTAGTTATAAAAACTAACTATTAACTATTGTATATGGAATATAGAAAACGCTATATTTGAACATGGTCAAATATCTTGAGGTAAATGTGATGGAGTTAGTCTCTATGCCAGGGCAAAAAGCCAAAGGCAAAGTGTGGTTAGTCGGCGCCGGTCCAGGCGACGTTGAGCTGCTAACACTAAAAGCCTATCGCATTCTTAAGCATGCTGATGCGGTGTTATATGACGCATTAGTCAGCCAAGATATTTTAGATTTGATCCCCAGCAACGCTGAAAAAATTGCTGTGGGTAAGCGCGCAGGTAAACACAGCGCTGCTCAAGATGAAATTAATCAGCTATTAGTGACTAAAGCATTTACCCGTAAAAATGTGGTGCGTTTAAAAGGCGGCGATCCGTTTATTTTTGGTCGTGGTGGTGAAGAGTTACAAACCTTAGTTGCAGCCGGTATTACTTTTGAAGTAGTGCCTGGCATTACCGCTGCCAGTGGCACTTCCGCTTATGCAGGTATTCCGTTAACGCATCGTGATTATGCTCAAGGTGTCACGTTTATTACTGGTCATTGCCAGTTAGCGAGTCGCCCTATGGATTGGCAGGGTTATGCTAATTCCAACAATACTTTAGTGGTGTATATGGGCATATTAAATGCCAATATTATTAGTGATGGTTTAATCAACGCCGGCCGAAGTGCTGATACGCCAGTGGCGATTGTGTCTAACGCGACTACCTCATCACAACAGCGGTTTATGGGTAAGTTAGGTGAGCTGGCTCAATTAGCCGCAGATCCTGCTTTACAGATGCCTGCGCTGATGATTATTGGTGAGGTTGTTGAATTAGCTGACAGCTTAAATTGGTTTGATCCCGTCACTGCGCAACAAAAAACTGCGCAACAAAAAACAGATTTAGACACAGTCGCGAAAGCGCTGTAGTCGAATAATTTAACCCGCTGCTCTGCAGCAATATTAGGTAATGGAGAATCATCATGGCAGGCCGTTCGTTAAGCCATTTACAACAACTGGAAGCCGAAAGCATCCAGATTATCCGTGAAGTAGCAGCTGAGTTTGGTAATCCTGTCATGATGTATTCGATAGGTAAAGACTCATCGGTGATGCTGCATCTAGCGCGCAAAGCTTTTTACCCGGGTAAAATTCCATTTCCGTTATTACATGTCGATACGGGTTGGAAATTTAAAGAGATGATAGCCTTTCGTGATGCGCAAGCTAAAGCGTTTGGTTTTGAGTTACTGACTCATACCAATCAGGAAGGTGTTGAACAAGGTGTTGGCCCATTCACTCATGGCAGTGCCAAGCACACTGACATTATGAAAACCCAAAGTTTAAAGCAAGCCTTAAATCAATATGGTTTTGATGCTGCTTTTGGTGGCGCGCGACGTGACGAAGAAAAGTCTCGTGCCAAAGAACGGGTATATTCGTTCCGTGATAAACACCACCGTTGGGATCCTAAAAACCAACGTCCAGAGTTATGGCGCACTTATAATGGCGCGGTCAATAAAGGCGAGAGCATTCGAGTGTTCCCTTTATCTAACTGGACTGAGCTCGATATTTGGCAGTACATCTATCAAGAAAGTATTGAGATTGTGCCGTTATATTTTGCTGCACAACGCACAGTAGTAAACAAAGGCGGTCAGCTCATCATGAAAGATGATGACCGTATGCCTATTGAAGAAGGTGATGTTGAATCGGTTGAACGGGTTCGTTTCAGAACCTTAGGTTGTTATCCGCTAACTGCGGCGATGCCTTCAGAAGCTGACACCTTAGAAAAAATTATTGAAGAGATGCTATTAACTCGTTCAAGTGAACGTCAAGGTCGCTTAATTGATTCTGACCAAAGTGCGTCAATGGAGCAGAAAAAGCGTCAAGGCTATTTCTAAACAATTGAACATGGTTGTTTTATCAACCCAGCATGCGAATGAATTTGAGTGAGAAAGATTATGGACCAAGCAAAAATCAATACCGACCGTATGGCAGCAGAGATCCAGCTGCACGGTGTAAAAGAATATTTAGCCTTACAACAAAACAAAGGCTTACTGCGTTTTTTAACTTGTGGCAGTGTTGATGATGGTAAAAGTACCTTAATTGGTCGTTTACTGCATGACAGTGCGCAAATTTATGAAGATCAGTTAGCGAGTCTAAAAAGTGACAGCGCGAAGATGGGCACTACTGGTGAAGCCATTGATCTCGCGTTATTGGTCGATGGTTTACAAGCTGAACGTGAGCAAGGTATTACTATCGACGTGGCGTATCGTTATTTCTCCAGTGAAAAACGTAAGTTCATCATTGCTGATACTCCAGGTCATGAACAATATACTCGTAACATGGCAACGGGCGCATCTACCTGTGACTTAGCGGTTATTTTGGTTGATGCACGTTATGGTGTCCAAACCCAAACTAAACGCCATGCCTTTATCGCATCGTTACTAGGTTTACGTCACTTTGTTGTTGCTGTGAATAAAATGGATTTGGTCGGTTTTGATCAAACTGTATTTGAAAAAATTCAAGCTGACTTCACTGAATTTGTTAAAGATTTTGGTGATTTAGATATTCACTATGTACCGTTATCTGCTTTAAATGGCGACAACGTGGTTAACCGCAGTACGCAGTGTGATTGGTATCAAGGTGGCACATTACTTGAGTTACTTGAAACGATCGATACCCAGCGTGAACTGAGCGATCTACCCGTTCGTTTCCCAGTGCAATACGTATTACGTCCTAACTTAGATTTTCGTGGTTTCTCTGGCACATTAGCGTCAGGTATCATTAAAGTGGGCGATGAATTAGTTGCATTGCCATCAGGCAAACGCAGTAAAATCGAGCGTATTGTGACATTTGATGGTGATTTGCAAGAAGCTGTAGCAGGCCAAGCTATTACGATTACCCTTGAAGATGAGATTGATATTTCACGTGGTGATTTATTGGCTCACCCTATAACTGCACCAGAAGTTGCTAACCATATTGTTGCCGATATGGTGTGGATGGATGAAAAGCCATTACAGATCGGTCAATTATATGATGTGAAAGTCGCGGGTAAGAAAACTCAAGCCGTCGTGAGCGAAATTGAATACATTACTGACGTGAACACGCTTGAGCGCAGTGCAGCAAGCTCATTAAGTTTAAATACCATTGCCCGAGTTAAGTTAGATTTAACTGAATCGATTGTGTTAGACGCTTACAGCTTGGTGCGTGATACTGGCGGCATGATTTTAATCGACAGATTATCTAATGCTACCGTAGCAGCGGCTATGGTTGTCAGTGGACATCAAGGCGATAAGCAAACCAACACTGAGTTTAGTGCATTTGAAGTCGAGTTTAATACGTTAGTGCGTAAGCATTTTCCGCATTGGAATGCTCGTGATATTAGCGTACTTGGAAAATAAATAATGAGCGAAATATGGTTGTTAGCGATTATCTTGTTAGCACTGGTCGGTGGGCTTCTTGCTGGGCTTGCAAAACCGGCCGCCATGTTTTTTTTCGCTTCATTACTTTGTTATATCCTCGGACTAGTTGACTTAAATGTAGCGCTTGGCAGCTTTACTAATAACGGACTAATTACTTTAGTGCTGTTGGTGCTGGCTGCCACAGCACTCGAGAAAACCTCATTACTGGGCAAATTAAGCCAAGTGATAGGGAAAGGCTCGTTATTTTCTACCCTGGCTAAATTAGGTATATCAACGGCGTTGTTGTCGTCGTTTACCAATAACACAGCTGTTGTGGCTTCGTTAATTGGTGTTGTGCGCCGTAATCAAGCGCATGCTCCTTCTAAGTTATTACTGCCATTAAACTATGCTGCAATCCTCGGTGGCACGCTTACGCTCATTGGTACTTCTACCAATTTGATTGTTAACTCATTTGTTGAAAATGCTGGCCTTGAACCTCTGGGGTTTTTTGAGTTTTCACAAGTTGGCGCATTAGTTGTCATAAGTGGTCTAGTGGTGTTGACCATTATGGCTAATTTTTTACCCGATAGACGTGAAGAGTCCGAAGATGAAGCATTGCCTTATCTATTGGAAGCTCATGTTGCTAAAACCTCTACTTTAGTGGGTAAAAGTGTTATTGATAACCGTTTGCGCGCACTTAAAAAACTCTACTTAGTTGAATTAGAACGCAGCGGTATACGTATTTGCCCTGTGCCACCACAAATGGTGCTGCAAGCCGATGACGTTTTGCGTTTTAGTGGCGCGGTTGAGTCGGTTGAGTTATTACATCAGTTTGATGGTTTAGAGTGGTTTGGTAAGCAGCATGCTAAAGGCCAAAATTTGGTTGAAGCGGTATTAGCGCCATCATCAAGTTTGGTTGGCACAACCTTAAAAGATTCGCGCTTTCGTGAAGTCTTTGATGCAGCCGTGATGGCTATTCGTCGTGGTCATATACCGTTAAAAGGTGGACTCGGCGATGTGGTTTTACAACCCGGTGATGTGTTACTGCTCACGCCAGGCGATCGTTTTTCTAAGTGCCCTAATTTAACCAGCGACTTTGCTGCCGTTAGCGGCTTAGACTTAAGCGTGCGTTTAGATGAAAAACGCGGTAACTGGGTACTTGTTGGGTTTGCATTAACCATTTTGGCGAGCATTTTTGAGCTATTACCATTAGCCAAAGGCTTAGTTTTATTATTACTCAGCTACGTGGCGATTGGCGCGATAACCTTAAGTGAGCTTAAACGTCGCTTCCCGCTAGAACTGGTGGTGATTGTAGGCAGTGCCTTAGGCTTAGCTAATTTAATGGTCGCAACCGGCTTAGCAGACGTCATGGCGCAAACTTTATTGAGTGTGTTTAATGGTTATGGTGTGTTTGCCGCCTTTGTTGGGATTTACCTGATTACGTTAATTGTCACTGAGCTGATAACCAACAACGCCGCTGCAGCACTTGCCTTCCCGGTCGCTTATGCGGTCGCGACCAGTTTTGGCGTCGATCCTCGGCCGTTTATTATGGCGGTGGTATTTGGCGCAAGCGCGAGTTTTATTTCGCCTTACGGCTATCAAACTAATCTCATGGTATTTAATGCCGGTAACTATAAATTAAGCGATTTTGTCCGCTTAGGTTTACCGTTATCCATCGTATATTCATTAGTGGTTATTTTTTCGATCCCGTATTTCTTCCCGTTTTAACAAAGAATTTTAGTGTGGTGTAATAACCATTCGATAGGAGTAGTGATGAGTAATATTGTTTGGCATCAACATGCCATTGACCAAGCTGCCCGTGGCGCCCAAAAAGGCCAAAACCCAGTATTGTTATGGTTTACGGGATTATCAGGCTCGGGTAAATCAACCCTTGCCGGTGCATTAGAACGGGCGTTATTTGAGCATGGTTTTCATACCTATTTACTTGATGGTGATAACGTTCGACATGGTCTATGTAAAGACTTAGGCTTTAGCCTTGACGATCGCGATGAGAACTTACGTCGTGTTGGCGAAGTGGCTAAGTTAATGGTTGATTCTGGCTTAGTGGTGCTGTCTGCATTTATCTCGCCAACCCGTGAAGAACGTGATCGCGTCCGGGCATTATTCCCACAAGGTCAGTTTGTTGAAGTCCATGTGTCTACACCATTGAGTGTGTGTGAATCGCGAGACCCGAAAGGCTTGTACGCTAAAGCCCGCAAGGGAGAGATTACTAACTTTACCGGTATTTCATCACCTTACGAAGTGCCAGAATCAGCAGAGTTAACCATTGATACCAGCAAAGGCGATCTTGATACTCAGGTACATGGTTTATTAGCTTACTTAAAAGCGATTGATGTGCTTAATCCGCCAAGAGAAATTGCTGGTGCAGGGATTTAAACGGCACTAAATCGACAATTAAATTGATAACCAAATCGATATCTAAATCGAGAAGAATAAAAGGGCTGATGTGTTATATAACATCAGCCCTTTTAGTTTTATGTCATCGCAACTATAACCGTTATGAAGTTACTGAGTGATAGACTTTCATTTAGAGACAATTCTCAGCACATTATATGAGGTATATTGTTTAGTTTAACTAGCTATTTGGGGTAGATTAAACTTTACCTAATCTAAGATACAATATCGTTCTAAAGGAGTTAATTATAATAAGGATATTACATGTCTGCTTATGCCAATCGTGCGATCAATGATCATCAAGGAAAGAAAGAAAAAGCTTGCTAAAGCACTTTCTGAAAATGAATACCAATTGGTACAAATGAACTCGGCTGAGTTTATCGAGCTTTATATTAGTCATAAACAAAAACAAGGTATGACTAGGGCTGATGCTGTTGAAAATCTGGGTATAGTTATTTCACAGTCCTCGCCTATTGGGAAGCAATTTGGGGATGAACATAATGCTAAAATAAAAAATGGCAGTGGATTGATCCCCTTGATGACAGATATAGTAGCCCTGAGTGCACTGGCTATTGAGATGAAACGAGGTGGGAGTGCCTTTAGTGCTTTTAAGACTGTGACCTATTCAGGTCAACTTTACGTTGTTTTTCAAGGGTATGCTCGTTTGAGGAGAGATTTAACCGGTAGTCGTTATTTAGCTAACAATCCCAAAGTTATTTCATTGGGGATTGGTAAATTGGGTGCTTTAAAATCTATCACTCAGGGGAGTATTCTTACCATACTGATTTCTGGTGCATTTTACTCTTTAGAGCAAATGATGAATGATACCAAAACTTGGCATCATTTTGTTGGCGGAATGGCCGTTGATATTGCAGTTGTCTCTGCTAGTTCATTGATTACGTGGTCATTTATAGTTGGATTTGGTTTAGCTACTACGCTAACAATTGGTTCGATGGTAGTAATTGTAGTTGTCGGTGCAGTTCTTGCTTTCGTGACTAATCTATTTATTGATACTAATTATTGGTCAGATAAAATAAGTCAATCATTGTTATTGGCTGAAAAAAATCTTATTAATGATGGGGATAAGTTTAGCGCTGAGACTAATCGTTTAATCGATGATTATGACAATGACCCAATACGCTTTTTACATAAATTATTTAATATTCCTTATTTTCATGGAAGCCTAAAATGAGTGAGAATTCAGATATTATTCACGATGAATATAGTGATAAAAAGAGGTATAAATTCTTAGCCATATTCTTAATTTTTTTATGTTTCCTGGGTATTTATGGCACTTTTTTAGGATTCATAGAAGAATACGGTATATTAAAACAGGTTCATGAAAAGGCTATTTATATCGGGCATAGAAGCTTTGCTATTGGCGCTTTTTGGGTGGTGCCATTTCTTATCTTATCTTGTTATTTACTGTATCTGAGATTGGTGAATAAACTGACAATTCAAACGCAAATTTGGCTTGTTAAAGCAGCCGGATTTGGATTAGTTGCTTGGATTTTGACTTGTAGTGTTTATGGTTTTTGGCTTGATTCACACCTCAGAATAAATGGTTATACTCATTGTTACTGGTATGATTCTCCAGCTCGAGGCAGTCCAACTATTTGGGTAGAGTCGGAGCGTTTTTGCCAGAAGAGAGCTTCAAACACTCGGATTGAATTATTTAACTATTTTGACCAGCAAGATGCATTAAATCGTAAACCAACAGATAAAGAGTTAAATGCAGAGATAAAAAATATTGTTGAAAATAGTATTTTTTATAAATATCAGAATGATCTGCTTTAGTGCTGTATATAAATGGTAATCTAAATTTGATGTGGTGATTATCATATTTAAAATCAATCACTTTAAAGCCGAGCTTAATGTTCAGCTTTTAAGTAACTTAATATTAGATTTACACTAACACTTGTTTAAGCACTCTTTGCCAGTTTTTACCCATAAAACGATCGCGATCGGTAGATTTGAAACGGGCTTTTTTTAAGGCATCGTCGATGCGGCTCATGCGGTCGATACTGTTGAATTCTGGGATCACTACATGCTTGGGTTCAACGTCAAAACCTAATACATTTTTGTCTTCTAAGGTGTGCCACCATTGGAGATATTCTTTTATCCCTTCGCTATTATTGTTATCTAACGCTAATAGGTTTTCTTGACCACGAAGTGGGAAATCATTGGCGATGGCTACGCAATCAAAGCCGCCCACTTTAGAAATATAAGCAAGTTGCTTTATGTAGTCTTCTATCGTTGGAATTGGCTTGTTGGTGAGCCAAAAACTCATCATGAACACCCCAAATACTCCGCCGTTATCGGCAATGGCACGGATAACTTCATCGGGTGAACAACGGGCATTGTTGACAATAGCGCGCGCAGCACCATGACTTAGCACTACCGGAGACTTGCTGGCTTTTACTGCATCAAGGGCCGTTTGGGCGCTTGAGTGACTCACATCGATAAGAATGTTTTTCCGATTAAGCTCTGTTATGAGCTCACGCCCAGCGGCGGTTAATGGGGTATTTAAACTATTCAAGCCATTATTATCGAATGCACCACCGGCATAACGATTACCATAATGGTGTGTCAGCTGCAGTACCCGTAAACCCTGTTGATGCAAATTATCTAGTTGTTGCCATTCATTACTTAAACCGTCATTTTCAACACAATCAGCGCCTTGAATTTGAAAAAACACTGCGGTTTGTTGCTGCGTTTTAGCTTTACTAATGTCAGTTCCTGTAAGCCCTTGCAGATACACGTCTGGATTGGCTTTTACTGAATTAGCCGCTTGGGTAATACTGTTGATGCAGGCTTCATAAGTGCGTTTGTAATTTTTAGTGCCATCAGCTTGTTCAATGGTTTCAATCGCCGAGATATCGGCGATAAAAGCGTCGAGTTTTGAGGCTTTAACGTCATTGATGTCGGTCGGTAAAAATGATAAACCATCAATGTATAAACGACGTGGTTTAGCTGCCCATGCAGGAAATGAGCTTAAAGGGCTTAATAATGTGGCTGCTCCAAGGCCTTTTAAGATATGACGGCGAGCTTGGTTACAGACTTTTTGGGTCATTATTATTCCTTAGGGTTGGCAGGTGTTTCAGGTACCAACATCTTGTGTATAGGCAACGATGGCTTGCGCTAACGCAGTTAAACCATTGGTACGAGATGGACTTAATTGGCCGCTTAATCCGAGACGATCAAAATACTGTTTTACATCAAATTGCTGTATTTGCCCGGTGGTTTTACCTTGGCAGGCGACCAGTAACAATCCAATTAAGCCTTTTACAATACGGGCGTCACTATCGGCCAGATAAAAATGCTGGCCATTTAGTGTGTAATGGTACAGCCATGCTTGGCTTTCACAGCCTTTAACTTGTGCGTCTGCCTGTTTAAATTCCGGCGCGAGTGGTGGTAATAATTTTCCCAATAACATTATCTGACGGTATTTATCTTGCCAGTTATTGGCTTGCTCAATGAGGTTAACGGCTTCAACTAATTCATCCGATAAAGGCGAAAATAACTGCGGTGAAGGTGTGGTGCTTGGACTTAACATGGTAATTCAAATAACCTCGGTTGTAGAGAAAAGATACATCAGGAGCCGCGTGTTGTACCTTAATACTATAACAATAACTCTTTTACAGTATTAAGTGCATGAATAAATTGATCAACATCTTGCTTATTAGTATAGATGCCAATAGAAGCACGGCAACAGCCACTTAAATTAAGGCTGGCCATCAATGGCATAGCGCAATGATGACCACAGCGAACAGCCACAGCTTGTTGGTCGAGTAAAATCCCCACATCTTGGTGATGTTCACCTTGCAGATTAAACGCCACCGCACCAATATTATGGCGTTGACCATCAGCGCAGTGCTTATCATCAGATCGGCTATCACCAGGGTGACTATTATTGGCAATACCATACAACTCAATAGCGCCAAGCTGTTGCAGTTGTTGCTGTAAGTAGTGCAGCAATTGTTGTTCATGTGCGAGTATTTGTTCGCGAGGCAATTGTTGTAAAAAACGAATGGCAGCCCCTAGGCCAATGACTTCTGCGATAGCGGGCGTGCCAGCTTCAAGGCGATTTGGTAGCGCACCAAACTCAGTATGCTCAAAACTCACGGTTTTGATCATCTCGCCGCCAGTGAGCATTGGGGTTAATTGATCGAGCTCAGTATATCGACCATATAAAATTCCCACGCCCGTTGGCCCATACATTTTATGGCCTGAAAACGCATAAAAGTCACAATCAATTTGTTGTACATCAACAGGTAAATGGGCAATGGCCTGAGCGCCATCAACTAAGGTTAACGCGCCCACGGCTTTGGCTTTTGCGACTAGCTCATTGATAGGGTTTAATGTGCCTAGTGCATTTGACACATGGCATAGGGCAACTAGTTTAGGCTTAAGCTTTAATAGTTGATCAAAAGCGGCTATATCCAGTTGCGCATCTATTGTCAGCGGGATCGGTTTGATCACAGCGCCAGTGCGCTTTGCCAGTTCCTGCCAAGGAACAATATTGGCGTGGTGGGCTGCGGTATCGATTAATATCACATCATTCGCTTTAATCTGCGAAGTCAGTCCGTAGGCCACCATATTGATCGACTCTGTGGTGCCATGGGTAAAAATGATTTCGTCTTGACGCGGGGCATGAATAAATTCAGCCACTTGTTGCCGAACGGCTTCATATTGCTGAGTTGCCCGCGCAGACAATTGATGCGCCGCACGGTGCACATTGGCGTTGTTGAGTTGGTAGTACTCGGTCATCGCATCAATCACCGCTTGCGGTTTTTGGCTAGTGGCTGCGGTGTCTAAGTAGCACAAAGGATGATCGCCAATGGTCTGTTTAAGTGCCGGGAATTGATCGCGCAATGCTTGATGATCAAGTAAAATGGCAGACGATGATGACGATGCAGACTTCATAAATAAGGGTTTCTGTATTGAAAAGAAAAGGCATCAAGATCTTCAGTGATCTTGATACCCATTGCAAGGTTTTGTGGCGATAAGCTCAATTTGTCTGGCGGTTATTGTTTTCCTACGGACAAGGGAAACGATATAGCGCTGATAGTTCGTTAATTCTTATCATCAGTTCGTCAGATAAGCTGACCTTGTGGCTGTCGATATTTTGCTTTAGCTGATGCAAGTTCGTGGCGCCTATAATGTTAGCGGCAACAAATTTGCGGCTATTGACAAAGGCTAAGGCCATTTCGGTGGGTGACAAACTAAACTCGCGGGCCAAATCGATATAAGCTTGCGTCGCTTGCAGTGCCATTGGGGTACTGTTGTAGCGGGCAAAGCGTTTAAATACCGTTAAACGTGCGCCTTCAGGCCACTGATTATTTTCGTATTTACCGGTTAAGGCACCAAAGGCTAACGGCGAATAAGCTAATAACGGCACATCTTCCCGATAACTGATTTCAGACATGGCGATTTCGTAGCTGCGATTAAGCAAGTTGTAAGGATTTTGCACACTGATAATACGTGGCAAATCGTGCTTTTCGGCTAATTTTAGGTATTTCATAAAGCCCCAAGGGGTTTCATTAGAAATGCCGATATAACGCACTTTACCTTGCTTAATGATTTCCGCTAAGGCTTCAAGTGTGTCCAAAATAGGGGTGTAGTGCTCTTCTTCGTCGTGTTCATACATCATTTCGCCGAAGAAATTAGTATTTCTATCCGGCCAATGCACCTGATACAAATCGATAGTGTCGATTTGTAAGCGTGCTAATGAGTCATCAACGGCTTGATGAATGTTGCGCCAGTCAAGAGCCATATCTTTACGGATGTAATCACCTTTACCACCAGGCGCAGCAACTTTAGTGGCAATCACTAAATTGTCGCGATTACCTTGTGCTTTAAGGTAGTTACCAATAATGCGTTCGGTTTCGCCCTGGGTTTCGGCTTTAGGTGGTACAGGGTACATTTCAGCGGTATCGATAAAGTTAACGCCTTGACCGATAGCATAATCGAGTTGAGCAAAAGCTTCGGCTTGAGTATTTTGTTCTCCCCAAGTCATGGTGCCGAGGCAGATTTTACTCACCTCAAGGTTAGAATGCGCGATACGTTGATATTCCATGATCATCCTCCTATGGAATGTGCTTAATCTGAGGCTACCAAGCTTTTGGGTGATTGCAAAGCGCTATAATAAAGTCGTAGTAAAACTGTTTAAAAAACAATCTAATACCGCTGATATCTGATAATAATGGAGTGTTTTACACGTTATAAGCTCATTATCATCGCAATTTCACAGGCATCATGGCCGGTTTCGCCTAAATGCTGACAGTGGCTAAAGCCCAGTTTTTCATAGAGTGCTAGTGCTTCAACTAGCACTGCCGTGGTTTCTAAATACATCGATTGATAGCCTTGTTGTTTGGCGAACTCAATACACTGACGGGTTAATGGCTTTGCCATACCTTGACCACGTATAGCGCGAGAAAAGTACATTTTTTGTAATTCACATACGCCGCCATTTTTTGCTAATGGCGCAATACCTGCGCCGCCAACCACTTTGCCTTGATATTCAATCACCCAGTATTGTGAACCTTTAGCTTGATACACCTCACTTAAACAGTCGAGGGTTTTATCGGCCACGCTAAAACCTTTATCTGGGGTTAAACCATATTCTGCAGACACTTCACGGATCACCGCGGCCAATGCAGCATCGTCATGGGGTTGTAACATTCTAATCAAGGGCGCTTGCAAGCCGTCCTTGGTTGTATTTGCTTGCTGATTTTCAGTCATTAAATAATTCCGCATTGATAAAGGGAGCCATTGCCAGCACTAATGCTTGGGTATAAATGCTTTCGCGGGTGGCTAAACCTCGAGTTAGCAAGCCAATCGCGCCACCTTTTTGTTTAATATTATGAGTGTTAAATACTCGGTCCATTACTTTGCCAAGTTCTTCACCTGCTTGTAAAGCGTTAAAAATTGATAGTGGTAACGGCAAATTAGCGCTTCGACCAACAGATAATGTGTCGTTATGGATAATGGCCATGTAAGCAAAGGTGGCAGGGCTGTGATCAAACTGATCTACTCCGCCTTCCATTGCCACATAAAAGTCAGCATGTTGATCGACTATTTTTGCATTGGCTTGGCAAAATTGAGCACGGTTGATGGCACCCAATTTAGTTTCTGCTTCGGTCATTGGTTGGTCTGCGACCAGTGATGGCGCATGCATGCCAGTGCAATCAATACGAACATCAGGGAAATATTGTCCAATAGCTTGTTTTGCTGCATTGATTTTAACTGGGTTGGTTGAACCAACAATAATAGTTAACGTTTGTGGTATCGCAGGAGAAGTCGGCATAGGGTTATGTTCTTTTTTGTTTGAGTTAACCATGATGATCACAGTGGTGAAGTTAACCACATTGTATGGGATTTTAACCATTTTGGGTTTGATGACGAAGTTACTTTTATTACCGTTAATTGTAACTTGTTGTAAATATTACTTTTGTTTAGTTGGTATGAAACCTGCTAAATGACTGTTAATTGCCGCTAACGCGCACTAACCACAGTTTACTCATATTAAGAGCATTTGTTTGGCGGCCTAAGCTTATTGTTATCCTCATAAAGGGAATTAATCTTATGTCTATTCGTATCGCAACCATTAGTGTCACAGTCGGGCTTATTCTGGGCGCCACCCTATTCGGTGCTTCGCAAAGTGAAGCAGAGTCAGTATTTTCGTCATCATCAGAGCAAAACCATACAAATCTTAACTTAGTACAGCAGCAATTGAATCTTGATGCTGGATCATTAACTGAGTTAGTCGCTAATACTGGCGCCGGCAAGTTAACGATTGTCGGCGTTGAAGGCCTAAAAGAAGTCACCGTACATGCTGATATCTACACCCAGTCATTGGATCAAGATGACATCGAAATTAAGCTCAGCTTGACCCGAAAAGGTGATAAGGGCTATTTATTATCAGAAATACACAGTGACCAATATTTCGGTGAGTCGCCTTATATTGATTTATTGGTAGAAGTGCCAACTGTGCTTGCATTGAATATTAAAGACGGTTCCGGGCCCATCCAAATAGATGATGTCAGTGCGGATATTGAGTTAATAGATGGTTCTGGCAGTATTGTGATGAACCACATTGGCAAATTGGTTTTAGTTGATGGCTCTGGCTCTATTAATATTTCCGAGGCGAAAGGCGCGATTGAGTTACAAGATGGCTCGGGATCTATTCGCATTAACCATGTTATTGGTGATGTGAGTATTGAAGATGGTTCGGGTTCAATCAAGGTTAATCAAGTCTCCGGATTAGTTAAGATAAATGATGGTTCCGGTGGCATTGATGTGGCTAACACCAAAGGTTTGACCATTGTTAATTCGGGTTCTGGTAGTGTCGATTATCAAAATATCGATGGCCCACTAACCCTAGACTGATGCTCTGCCACATTAAGCTCAGGTAAATCAAACTTAAGCTTATTTGGTCAAGATGTTCAAGTTAACTGCAACTGCGGCACGCATCATGTATTTTTGTTTCAAAGCCAAGTTTAATCATGGCATGATGCAAGCACGTTATTAGTGACGTTAGCATTGTTGAAGTAAGAGTTAATCATGGCAAAGAAGTTTTACGTAGTATGGGCCGGTCGAGAAACGGGCATTTTTACCAGCTGGGATGTTACCAAGCGTTCAGTTGATAAATATCCGCAAGCCAAGTACAAATCCTTTGCTACAGAAGCAGAAGCCAAAGCTGCATTTGCTAAATCTCCTGCAAGCAGCATAGGCAAAAGTGTGCCAGTAAAAGCGGCAGGTCGTTCATCGACAAAGGCTGCAGGGGCTGGAACATCAACCAAAACTCTTAGCGCTAATCAAGCTGTGTTAAGCCAATTTGATGTGGTTATTTACACCGACGGAGGTTGTGAACCCAACCCTGGTAAAGCGGGTTCTGGGATGGCGATATACCGCAAAGGCGAGTTAGCCGAATTATGGTTTGGTTTGTTTAATCCTAATGGCACCAATAATACTGCCGAGCTCAATGCGCTGCACCAAGCATTAATGGTGGCTAAAAAGGTCCTAGACGCGGGCGAAACCGTGCAAATCATGAGTGACTCACAGTATTCGATTAAATGTGTTTGTGAGTGGGCATATGGTTGGAAAGCCAAAAGCTGGACCCGAAAAACCGGTGAAATCGCCAATCTGGAGATTATCAAGCAAGCACATGAGCTATATGATGCAATGAAAGCCGATTTAGTACTTCAGCATGTTGCTGCCCATATTGGTATTGAAGGTAACGAGTTGGCAGACCGAATGTCGATTCATGCGATTGATCAACAGCACAAAGGGTTTAGTCAATTTAGTGCGCCACTGGATATCAGTAAAATTCTCGCGTTGCGAACAGGCTAGTTATTGTCGCAATCTCTGTTGAACGCGTTAAATTCTTTAAAACAGAAACACAAAAAAGCCGGAGTTTTCCGGCTTTTGCATGTGTGACTTACGATTATTTATAATAACTTACGATTACTTAGTATTTTCTTCGTACATTAAATAATGACTTTGCTCCATCCCCAATGATTCATAGGTTTTTTGGGCTACTTTATTGTCATGCTCAACATACAAACGGAAACTTGCAGTACCGCCATTATCAGCCGCCAGGTCTTTTACTGCTTGATAAAGCTTGCCGTAAATACCCTGACGACGATTCTGTGGACGTATATACACACTCTGGATCCAGTAATAATTACTTGCGCGCCAGTCACTCCACTCATAGGTGACCATTAACGATCCGGTAATTTCGCCGTCAACTTCGGCGACTAAATATACCCCACGTTCAGGATGGGTAAGCAGTCCTTCAACACCGCGAGTCAATTGCTCAGTGTCTAATGATAGGTTTTCGGTTTCCATTGCCATGGCTTGGTTAAACTGAACTAGGGCGTGCAGGTCGGCATGTTGGCCTATTCTTATTGTCATGTTTTTCTCGTTTTTATAGGATGATCTGCAGCCATCATAACGCGACACTCAATAAAAGTATTGGCTTGTTGCGTCAGAAAATGTGTACGAAATGAGTTAAGGCTCCAATATTTATGGCTTTAAACAGGATGAAAGACCTAGTTCGATAACGGTAAAACTCATCAATACAAAATCAACATGTTAATGCCTAAAACAAACATATCGATATTGCTTAACCCGCTTGATAGGGTGATTACAACTCCACAATAAAACAGCTGAGTTATATTTGTTCAATATAAAAACTCTCAAATGTTGGTTTTTTCGGTATAACGAAGATGAAAAATAATCATATTATCGATGTTTTTTGCCGTATTTTTACACGGATTCATGCTGCTAAGACTCGGCGTTACGCCAGTCTGTGCGTGGATCAGGGCTTACTTATTTACGGTCCTCCACTAACGTATAATTGAAATTATTGTGACGATGCAGTAATGTGACGCCACGACGATTTAGATCTATGTCACAAACTGCATAAATTGATGGAGATAATTATGAAAGTTGCTGTATTGGGTGCTGCTGGTGGTATTGGCCAGGCTCTAGCTTTACTGTTAAAAACTCAACTGCCTGCGGGCTCAAAGTTGTCTCTATATGACATCGCTCCTGTTACTCCTGGTGTTGCGGTTGACTTAAGTCACATCCCAACAGATGTAGAAGTAAAAGGTTTTGCTGGTCAAGATCCTACCGATGCATTAGTTGGCGCAGACGTAGTGTTAATGTCTGCTGGTGTTGCGCGTAAGCCTGGTATGGATCGTTCAGATCTATTCAACATCAACGCTGGTATCGTGCGTAACCTAATGGAAAAAGTGGCTGTAACTTGCCCTAAAGCATTAGTGGGTATTATTACTAACCCAGTTAACACGACTGTAGCGATTGCTGCTGAAGTATTAAAAAATGCCGGTGTTTATGACAAAAACCGTTTATTCGGTATCACAACACTTGACGTTATCCGTAGCGAAACCTTCATCGCTGAGCTTAAAGGCTTAAACGTTGCTGACGTTAAAGTTAACGTGATCGGCGGACACAGCGGTGTGACTATTCTTCCACTACTTTCTCAAGTTGAAGGTGTTACTTTCACTGATGAAGAAGTAGCAGCAATGACAACTCGCATTCAAAACGCAGGTACTGAAGTTGTTGAAGCTAAAGCCGGTGGCGGTAGCGCAACATTATCAATGGGCCAAGCAGCATGTCGCTTTGGTTTATCATTGGTACGTGGTCTACAAGGCGAAGCTAACGTTGTTGAATGTGCCTATGTTGACGGCGGCAGTGAGCACGCTACATTCTTCGCACAGCCAATCCTACTTGGCAAAAACGGCGTAGAAAAAGTATTACCTTACGGTGAAATCAGCGCATTCGAAGCTAACGCTCGCGATGCAATGTTAGACACCCTTAAAGGTGACATCAAATTAGGCGTTGAATTTGTTAAGTAATTAACAAGTCGATGGTCTAAAAAACGCGAAGCCAAGGCTTCGCGTTTTTTTTTGGTTTAAAATGCCTAGCATCTAGCATCTAGCATCTAGCATCTAGCATCTAGCATCTAGCATT
>NZ_JACJDU010000190.1:0-246 GCF_014163715.1 Shewanella sp. SR44-4
ATAACAACAATAGCGCCAAACTCAGCATTCGTAATATTGAGTTGTGGCTTAGTTTCTTTCAGTTGATAGGCAATCAATCCGCCTATCATATTCAACATAAAACCATGCACGCTTCGATGTCTTGTATGCTCTATTTGTGAAATATTTTTTAGCTGGTCATTGATGGTTTCAATGATAAATCGACGTGAAAGCATCGCTCTATCCCATAGGGATAATGCTTTAGCTTTCATGTTTTTACGGACATTA
>NZ_JACJDU010000191.1:0-245 GCF_014163715.1 Shewanella sp. SR44-4
TCTATATAGCACTGGTGTTTAGCCTACAGACACCAATGAGTATTCACTCGATGCAGAGTATAACGTATCAAATGTGTCCCATTCGTCTAGAAATAGCGCTTAGGACATCGCCCACTTTGGTTTATAAAGAGTCGGCGGTAACAGGGGGTCGAATCCTTAGGGTTTTGTTCTTCATTATAGGTAACTAGCACTGGTGTTTAGCCTACAGACACCAATGAGTATTCACTCGATACAGAGTATAACGT
>NZ_JACJDU010000192.1:0-245 GCF_014163715.1 Shewanella sp. SR44-4
TGCTTTATAAGTTGCTGGGTATCAAACGATACCTTTGTGGAGGCTTGAGCCTAGTGCAGTGAAAGTTGCACGCTGGGTTCTTAGGAGGGCGGCACTTGGTAACAAGTGTCGTCTATCCGACATAAATGATTTGCATACTTTGCTTGCAGTTGGCGTGATTCAACTCTGAATTGAGGACGTTGAAGAAAATAGCGTGAGCCTGACAGGACGTCAGGCTAGCTTTCGCGGTACAGGATGTACCATCG
>NZ_JACJDU010000193.1:0-244 GCF_014163715.1 Shewanella sp. SR44-4
TTCGCTTTATTTATTCGCATCTATCTTCATCAATTGGCGATAGGACACTTCGTAAGGGGGGATTATGCGTCACAATCGATTTTTGAAAGCTCACATTTAAATCAGCTAATGACTCAATACCAAATTCTTTTAATGCTGACATCAATTGCTCTCCCTTGATATTTTTGTCACGTAAATCAATCACAAAGCTTTGTAAGTTTTGCAGTTCAGCCAATATTTTACTGACTTCTTTACTGAGTGGTGC
>NZ_JACJDU010000194.1:0-239 GCF_014163715.1 Shewanella sp. SR44-4
ACCGCCACTGATACACAACCTGTTGATGCCACCATGGCACCTGCACCCACCGTTGAGTTCAGCGGCATGGGCACTGACGGCGTGTTCAACAGCGATGAGATCGGTACTGATGGCACTGTGACCGCCACCGTGACGCTAGCGACTGGCACCCAAGTTGGCGACACCTTGATTGTCACTGACGGCAATGGCAACACCCTATTTAACGGCCCTGTCACTCAGGACATGCTCGACAACGGCTT
>NZ_JACJDU010000195.1:0-235 GCF_014163715.1 Shewanella sp. SR44-4
CCTGATCCCATTCCGAACTCAGAAGTGAAACACAGTATCGCCGATGGTAGTTTGGGGTCTCCCCATGCGAGAGTAGGTCATTTCCAGGCGCCTAATTGACTCGAAAGAGTAGTGATAAGCCCGTTGCTAACGTAACGGGCTTTTTTACGTCTATAAGCTTTTTTACGTCTATAATTTATAGTGTAGAGTTTGTGATTGGCCAAAACATGACAGCAGTTTGTCGAATATACCCATG
>NZ_JACJDU010000196.1:0-231 GCF_014163715.1 Shewanella sp. SR44-4
TCATCGTTGCATTGAGTTGTAATTTTTTGATTGCCAACATTCCGAAGAACAGAAGACAATTTCGAATAACTCAATACCTGTGAATGTCCACACAGATTACTTGATAAATTGTTAAAGAGCTTGATGTCGATTTTTCAGACATCGCCGTCAGACGCTAGGTCGTTGGCTTGGGCTGCGTATTCTACGCATTCCCTTTATTGCGTCAAGTGTTTTTTCAAACTTCTTTTCGCC
>NZ_JACJDU010000197.1:0-226 GCF_014163715.1 Shewanella sp. SR44-4
AGCGCTATTTCTAGACGAATGGGACACATTTGATACGTTATACTCTGCATCGAGTGAATACTCATTGGTGTCTGTAGGCTAAACACCAGTGCTATATAGACCATCAAACACTTTTTCTAAAACAACAGTTTCGAATCATGTTCAACCATCTTAAATATGGTATCCCATAGGGGATTCGAACCCCTGTTACCGCCGTGAAAGGGCGGTGTCCTAGGCCTCTAGACGA
>NZ_JACJDU010000198.1:0-223 GCF_014163715.1 Shewanella sp. SR44-4
GATTGAACCCTAAGAAGTCAAAACCATTGCTGATGTGGGTAATATGCGTTTTCTCTTCGGAGAGTGTTAAGCCTCTTTCCGCTAAGAAATCAGCGATCAACGGTTTGATATCGTTCTCGAGCACTTCCTTTGAAGCGCAGGTGACGACGAAATCGTCGGCGTATCCAATAAAGTTGGCTCTAGCACCCTTTTTGAGTGCTGTAGACTTTATACGCTGCTCAAG
>NZ_JACJDU010000199.1:0-220 GCF_014163715.1 Shewanella sp. SR44-4
TCTTTAACAATTTGGAAAGCTGATAGTACTAACTAAAGGCGCATGAATGACGATTCGTTGTTATTGATGTGATTACGTTAGTGCGAAAAACGTTAATGCGAAAGCATTAACACTTGAGTTCTCAAAACACTGTTTAAGTGTCTTGAATATTCTAAAAACTAAGGCGAGTCCACTTCCTGGTCGGAGGTGAGACAAGTAAAAACCAGCTGGTCATGATATG
>NZ_JACJDU010000019.1:0-80142 GCF_014163715.1 Shewanella sp. SR44-4
TACCGCTTGATACCGCTTGATACCGCTTGATACCGCTTACTATTACTTTTCTACGCGAAGCACAAATAATTAAGGCTTGATGTTGAAGTACTACTTAGAGTAGTGGTATCAACAATCAAGCCCTAATAATCAACCTATGTAAATAAGCTAATTTTTAATAACTATTCTTACTTTTTGTAAGAAGAAGCCATGTTGTCTAAACGGTCGTTAGCACGTTTAGCTTCAGCTTGTGCGTCCATAGAAGCAGCTTTAGCGCCTTTAACATCAGCAGATAGCTTGCTTTGCTCAGACTTTAAAGAACCAACTTGTGCTGATAGTTGATCAACTTTGTTACCTAGGTTTGCTACGCTTTCTTCTAAAGCAGTAGTGTTAGCACAACCACCTAATAAAGCAGTCATCGCAACACCAGCAATCATCAGTACTTTCTTGTTCATGGGTAAATCCCTTAATATATAGGTTGTTAAATAGTGCAACGGCATGTGCCTTTGCAACGGCGTAATTATGTCACAGATTTTTTTATTTGCTATAGGCAAATATAAGATTGTTCATTTAAAATAGCGAAATAAATGAAAATTGCAAGTCTACCGGGCCAAAAGCATCATTAATTGCCGAATTTATATAAATCTTAGTGATTTATTGCTTATTCCCTGTTAAAAAATGCTTTTTTCCGCTTTTTTTCATAAAACCCTAAATAGGCAATAGCTAATGTAGCTGCTTGCTTTCAATGTATTGTATTTTATAGTTATTAATCGTTTCGGCTCGATTTAGCTGAAGTTGACTTTTAATTTGCGATCCTTGGTAACCCGCGGCAATAATCGATTGCACATCGACGTTGCTCGCTAACTCATAGCAATGTAGTAAATATTCGGCTTGTGGATAGGAAGATTGTTCAAATCCAGTTCGTCCTCTTAAGTCGCCATGACAACATAATAGTAGCTCTGTTAAGCGTTGAGGTTTTCGCCAAAAATCACCTTTATCAAATAATTTGACGATGGTTTCTGCTCTTAGTTCAAACGCGTTATGAATGTTTTGGTGTTGATCGCTGACTAATAATGCTAAATCACGGTATTCGTTTGGCACTCTAATTCGTTCACAAAGCTTTTTAATGACCGGCAAACCTTTCTGCCCGTGGCCATAATGCTTCGGCCAATCTTGTTTTGGGGTCAACGCTTTACCTAGATCGTGAACTAGAGCGGCAAAACGTACTGCTTTATTGTCACTTAATAGACTCGTTTGCTCGAGAACCATGAGGGTATGAATGCCAGTGTCTATTTCAGGATGCCACTTTTCAGGTTGTGGCACGCCAAACAACGCATCAATTTCAGGAAATAACACTGTTAATGCTTGGCATTGCTTTAATACATTGAAAAAAACCTGCGGACTTTGGCTGCTTAATGCTTTATCACATTCTTGCCATACGCGTTCTGGGGTGAGGTGATCTAATTCACCACTATTAGCTATGTCGGTCATTAACTGTAAGGTTTCAGGTGCAATAGTAAACCCTAAGTGGTGAAATCGAGCGGCAAAACGAGCCACTCGTAATACGCGTAAAGGATCTTCAACAAAGGCATCTGACACATGGCGAAGTATTTTAGCGTTAATGTCTGCAATACCGTGCAACGGGTCCGTCAGTGTGCCGTGCTCATCTTGCGCGATGGCATTAATGGTTAAATCACGGCGCAATAAGTCTTCGGCGAGGGTGACATCTTTATTGGCATCACAACTGAAACCTTGATAACCCTTACCGGTTTTTCGTTCTGTTCTGGCTAACGCATATTCTTGCTGAGTTTTAGGGTGCAAAAAAACAGGAAAGTCTTTACCGACTTGCTGATAACCCAATGTGAGCATTTCTTCTACGCTGCTGCCAACAACCACATAATCTTTATCAACGACAGTTTGTTTAAGAAGGGTATCGCGTACGGCCCCGCCTACTAAATAAATCTTCATGGCGTACCACAACGTGTAATAATAAGTTGCTTAAATCTTATCAGAGTTAGATTTTTACGGCTAACTTTTGACAAGCTGTCATACAAGCATTAACGTGAGCCGTCAGTTTCAAATAAGGATTTTTGGTCGAATGTATAAAGCCTTCTATGGATTAAACGATAATCCATTTTCTATCGCACCTAACCCTCATTATATGTTCTTAAGTGACCGTCATCGTGAGGCGTTGGCTCATTTAACCTACGGCCTAGGTGAAACCGGTGGCTTTGTATTATTAACGGGTGAAGTCGGCACTGGAAAAACCACTGTTTCTCGCTGTCTATTACAACAAATACCCGATAATACCGACACCGCGTTTATTCTAAACCCATCGTTAACAGAGCTTGAACTCTTAGCCACCCTATGTGATGAGCTGGAAATTAAATACGGTGAAAATCCGACGTTAAAGCAGTTGACTGATTTAATCAGCATGTACTTACTGAATAATCACAAAAATGGTCGTAATACGGTGCTGATTATTGATGAAGCACAGCATTTGCGTTCGGAAGTATTAGAGCAGCTGCGTTTATTGACCAATCTAGAAACCAACACCAAAAAACTGCTGCAAGTGATTTTGATTGGCCAGCCAGAATTACAACAACTGCTAAAACGTCAAGACTTACGTCAGTTAGCACAGCGGATCACCGCTCGCTATCATTTATTACCGCTAAATAAAGATGAAATTGCTCTATATGTGTTGCACCGTTTGCAGGTTGCCGGTAGGCATGAGCCGCTATTTACACGTAAGGCGATAACCGCGTTACATAAACATTCTGGCGGTATTCCGCGTTTAACCAACTTATTATGTGAACGTGCATTAATGGCTGGTTATGGACAAGCTAAGGTTCCGATTGATCACAAAATGGTTAATCAAGCTGCGGTCGAAGTATTGGGTGATATTGATGTACCAGGCGATAAACGCTGGCCATTTATTGCCGCTACTGCGTTGGTGCTCGCTTTTGGTTTATCATTTTATCTGTTTAATCGTTCAGCCATTGAAAACAATATGAATGCGAATGCGGCGATAGCAGATGTTCAAGCGCAATCTAGCTTAGCCAATCAAACGCCTGCAGTTATGCCTAGCCAGATAAACCAAGCAGCACAAACTCAACAAGTACAAGCAGCAACTCCAGTTGCCAATGCACAACAACAAATTATGCGCCAAGCAATGCTACAAAGCAGTAGCATTGATAATGCCTTTGCCGGATTATTTGGCTTGTGGAATAAACAGCCTATTATCGGCTTGTCTGCCTGCCAAGCTGCGCAGCAACAAGATTTAGCCTGTTATCAGCAACAAGGTAATTGGCACAGTATTATGCGTCTTAATTACCCCGCAGTTGTTTACTTGCAAGATACGCAAACGAACGTGTTTTATGGCGTAATTGTTGAGCGTCAAGCCGAACAGATTTTATTGCAACTGGGCGAGCAACAATTTTGGGTGAATAAAGATTGGTTTGACCGCCACTTTAGCGGCACTTTTGAAATTTTGTGGCAACCAGACAGTGTCTTGCCGCGTGAGATTGGTCAGTCCTCTAGCTTGGCACAAGTGCAATGGCTCGAAAATAGCTTAGCGTTAGTCAACAAGCGACGTGCACGGCTACTGACGCAGTTTGATAGTGATTTAGAACAACAATTAATGAATTTTCAACGTCAGCATGGGTTAAAGCCAGACGGTATAGCAGGCAATCAGACCTTGGTGCAGCTTAACTTATATCTGAGCCAGCAAGGCCCTCGTTTAAGTGCCTCTGAGGTGCGCAGTTAATGTCAATTCTATTGGATGCGGTTAACCGTAAAAAGCAGCAACAAGGTGATGTTGTCGATATTATGTCGACGCAGCCGCCTCAATATATATCGCAATCTAACAGCTCAAATAAGTTGAATAAGTATAGTGTATTGGCTGTAGCCATTGCTTTGGGCATTGGCGCTGCATGGGGCATGAGTGTGCTATTACAGTCACCGTCTGCATCGTTATCAACTATCCAGCATAATGGCGTTAATGCACAACAAACTGTCACGGCGCCAGTTGCTGTTGTTACACCACATAAAACACCTGAAGCATTAGCCGGTAACAAAAATGAATCTGCGGTACAAAATAACGATGATATTCGTTTAGCGGGTAAGGTGGCATTACCTATTGCCAAACCTTTCAATACGAATGCAATGAACACGCAAGCGGCAAGTTATAATAACAATGGTTACGCTGAGTCTTCTGGGGTGAATGAACCATATCTGCAAGCAAATGATGGCCAGCGCAATTTTCAACAAGCTAACTCCCAGCAATTCAACTCTCAACAAACCAACGCCCAACAAGCCAATTTTCAGCAACCAAGCTATCAGCAGCAAGCAGGTTATGAACAGGATAATTATCAAAGCGGGCAAGATAGCAGCGTTGATGAATATCAGACACAAGAGAGCAATCGTCAACAGGCGCAGCAGCAAGAAGCCATTGCATTAGGTGCTAAGGCTAATCGCCGAGGTTTAGCAGAGCTTGAGGCATTGCGCTTGCAAGTAAATGCCGCCGCAGAAGACGTCGATTTTGCCTCTGTTAAAGCACCATCAATTAAAGAGCAGAGTAATTTGATTGCTGCGTTTGAAACTGCGCTTAAAGACGTTGAATATGAACAGTCGGCTAATCAGCAAGTGACGTCAGCAAAATTAGATCCTATCCCTCGACCTTCCAATCAGCAAATTCCTAAGTATGGTGACTTACCCGCGAGTGTGCAGTTGCAAGTACCGGAGTTTAATATTAATGCTCATGTGTATTCGACAGAACCAAGTAACCGTTGGTTAAATGTCGATGGGGTTGAATTACAACAGGGCGATATGATCAAGAATAAGCTGACGATTGTAGAAATTCGGCCACGAGATATCGTATTAGAAATTGATGGTGAGCAATTTAGAGTGCCAGCAATTTAAGGCGATGTTGGAATGTTAGGCATAAAACAAAGGCGCTATTAGCGCCTCTGTTTTATCTGAAAAACCCTCGTACTAATATTAGCCGTGAATGTTATTGGCTAAAAACAGCGTTAATCCATAACCTATGCAGTAGCATAATAGTAATGCTGGAACATATTTTAAGTAGCTTACGAATGTCAGTTCTTCAACTTTACTCATCGCGATGATGCCAGATGCCGAACCGATGATTAATAACGATCCGCCTACACCAACCGAATAAGTTAAGCCTAACCATTGTGCTGTTGTCAGTACGGGATCTGCTTTTAATAATGCTGCAGTTAGTGGCACGTTGTCTAATAATGCAGAACCGACACCGGTAAAGAAGTTAGAAATGCTTGGGTTATACATGCCATAGACTTCTGTTAATAGGTTAAGCGTACCAATCTCTTTAAGCATACCAACCAGTAACAAGATACCTAAGAAGAACAGCAGGGTATCGAACTCAACTTGGCGAATGTATTCTAATACCTGAACTTCTTCGGTTTTACTCTTATGGGTAGTGCCGACTAAGAACATTACTGATAAACCGAATAAAAAGGTCAATACCGGTGGAATACCAAACAGCACGTTAAGTACCATGGTTAATACGATGGTGGTGAAGAAAATCAAGCCAATGACGATATCAACGGTATTGTAGTTTTGCTCAATTGGCGATGTGCTCACATGCCCTTCGGCTTTGAGTGAGAACAATATTGCTAGGATCATAACGCTGATGCTGGCAGGAATGAACAGAATTAATAATTCAGAAATATGCACTTTACCGGCAAGGAAAATCATCAGAGTCGTTACATCGCCGGTGATTAATGCAACCCCACCAGAGTTCACCGCAAAGATAATGAGCACTGCCATACGGCGACGCATTTGTTTGTCTAAATTAAAGGTGGTCAGTAAACCTAACGACACCAATGTGGCTGTCACGTTGTCACAAAAAGTCGACAGTACTAATGAAAACATCCCAACTTGTATCATCAACATGCGAACAGACACTTGCTGCGGAAATATTTTTTGCACCAGTACTTGGATCATACCTTTAGCGTTAAGGTAAGCAACAAAGGTCATAGTAGACATTAAAAACAGCCATAAGGTGGCAATTTCTAATAAGTTTTCATTGAGTTCTTCACCGACCAGTTTACTTTTCTCTGGGCTACCAGAGGCAATAAATAAGGTGATCCAAGCAATACAGCCAAGGAACAGGGTGGTTTTGGCTTTATTAATATGGGTAATTTCTTCGAGCACGATACTTAACAGCGCAAGCACTGCAAGTGAGATAAGAAAGGTATGTAGCATGACTGCAATTCCAACTTTGTGTTGTAGGTAATCAACATCATTACCATGAATTTTTGCTAACCTAATTCAGCCTTTTTTTTAAGGTTCAATTAAGCTTTCCGTTTGGCGGGGCGATCACATCACACCACGGGCATTTTCGCAATATAGATCACAGTTTTTTCGTCAATTATCGACCAAAGTCGTGGATAAAATAATTAACACAGAGAAAGGTAATAGGAATTTGTTAACATAAATAAAAATAGGATAAACAACGTAGTTATTTATCCTATTTTTGTTACCAACAGTTTGCTTAACCTAAAAAGAGGTTAACTGATGAAGTTGAGCTATTTCATTGCCGCAAAAACGCGATCAACAGCAGCTAAAGTATATTCAATTTCAGCATCACCATGAGCCATAGACATGAAGCCTGCTTCATAAGCACTTGGCGCTAAATAAATACCTTCATCTAACATGGCATGGTAGAAATGACGGAAATGCTCCATGTTGCATTTTGTGACTTGGGCAAATGACGTCATTGGCGTGTTATCTTCAGTAAAGAAGAAACCAAACATGCCGCCCACATAAGTAATATTTAATGGAATACCATGTTTGTCTGCTGCGGCTTTAAAGCCTTCAGCAACACGTTTAGTTTTGTCTGCAAGCGCTTCATACAAACCGGGTTCACATAAAGCGTCCATTTGCGCTAAACCTGCAGTCATTGCAATTGGGTTACCTGATAATGTACCCGCTTGATAGACTGGACCTGTTGGTGCGATAAATTGCATAACGTCTTTACGGCCACCAAATGCGCCTACAGGCATGCCACCACCAATGACCTTACCAAGTGTGGTTAAGTCTGGCGTTACGCCATAGTGACCTTGTGCACCACTCATAGAGACACGAAAGCCTGTCATCACTTCATCGATAATCAATAACGCACCAAATTCGTCACAAATTGTACGTAAGCCTTGTAAAAAACCTTCTACTGGCGGGATACAGTTCATGTTGCCCGCAACGGGTTCAAGGATGATACAAGCGATATTGTCTGGGTTCTGTTCAAATATAGCGCGCACAGAATCAAGGTCGTTATACGTCGCGGTTAAAGTGTGCTTGGCAAAGTCTTCTGGAATACCAGGTGAACTTGGCTGGCCTAACGTTAATGCGCCTGATCCCGCTTTAACCAACAAGCAGTCAGCATGACCGTGGTAGCAACCTTCAAACTTTAAAATATCATCACGGTTAGTAAATCCACGGGCTAAACGGATTGCACTCATGGTAGCTTCGGTGCCCGAACTTACCATACGAACTTGTTCCATCGATGGCACCATTGAAATGACTTTTTCAGCCATTTTTACTTCAAGTTCAGTCGGTGCGCCAAATGATAAGCCGTTTTCGACAGCAGCTAACACTGCTTGACGAATTTTAGGATGATTATGGCCTAAAATCATCGGTCCCCATGAACCCACATAGTCGACATACTTTTTGCCATCGGCATCAAAAATATAAGCGCCATCAGCTTTTTCAATGAACAAAGGTGAACCACCGACACCATTAAAGGCACGTACAGGTGAGTTAACGCCACCAGGAATGGTTTTTTTAGCCTGTTCAAATAAAACTTCGGAACGGGTCATGTCTAATCCTTAATATTGTGTGCCAATTATCTATCGGCTTTACGTGAATACCAGTTTACTGGGCACTCATACTTTTCGAGTTGGTTTTCAACTCCAAGTGTTAATGCAAAAAGTGCCATACGTATAAGTAAGCCGTTGTCGGCTTGTCTAAAAATAGCCAAACTTGGATGGCTGTTTAAATCATTGTCGAGTTCATTTGCTTGCGCGCGTGAATCACGAGGTAATGGATGCATAATCACCGTATTTGATTTGCAATGTTGCGTATAAATATTGTGATTTAAGCGAAACTTACCCCGGTATTTATTGGCTTCTTCCTGTGACGGAAAGCGCTCTTCTTGAATACGGGTAAGATATAAAATATCCGCGTTATGTAAATTACCTTCAAGTTGTTCGGTTATTGTGATCTTATGGCCAGCATTTTCAATGTCGGCGATCACATAGTCAGGCATTGCTAGCTCACTTGGCGATATCAATGTGAACTTAATGTCCTTGTGCATACAAAGTAAGCGCGAAAGTGAATGCACAGTGCGACCATATTTTAAGTCACCTACCATGGCAATATGCATACCATCGATACCCATACCTGAATGGCTTAATTCTTTTTTGATGGTAAATAAGTCCAGCAAGGCTTGAGTTGGATGTTCATTTGGTCCATCACCGCCATTGATCACTGGCACTCGGCTGCCTTCAGCAAACTCTTTGACGGAGTAGGCATCTGGGTGACGCATGGCAATCACATCTGAGTAAGTTGATAGTACTCTAGCCGTGTCATACAAGGACTCGCCTTTTGATAATGACGATGATGCCATTCCTGTGGTTTCTCGTACATGTCCTCCAAGCAAATTGAAAGCGCAGCCAAAGCTGACACGAGTACGGGTGCTAGGTTCAAAAAAAAGATTGCCTAAAATGGCACCTTCCAACACTTTGGTGCGTTTTTCACGCAAAGCATAAGGGGTCATTTTGTTAGCAACATTAAAAATAGTGTTAATCGAATCCAGATCTAACTGGCTTACTGAAAGGATATGTGAACCTTCGAACTGTGTCATCAGCCTGATTTCCAAAGTTTAGGGGCAAAATATTCACCAGAACAGCATGCTATTTTACCGTATTATTATATAGGGCATTATATAGAGTGTTATATAGGTTATGTGTAGGGTGGCTGAGGCAAAATTGTAGCAGAAAAGAACTGCCAGATAAATATAATAACCGTGCTGAACTTTGAGATTCACTTGCTGCTATGAAGAACATTCGCAGGGCTTTAGTTTACTTTTTAATGGAATTAAGTTGCGCGCCTTTATGACTCATTCAGCACTGAATGAGCGGCATACTGACCGAGCTACCTCAAATTTCATTGTGCTATAGCAGCCCCTGTATGGGTTAATGAATATTTGTTAAAGCATTCCGCCTCACTATTTAAGCTGTCTAACCTTATAAAAAGGTAACGATTTCAAGGTTTTAATTCGTATTGCTAGCCAGTAGACCTATTTTGAAAATAGGTTGATTGGATAGGTATATTCCTTTTTCACTCGGTGAGAGCTTATGCCGAGGATAGGCTGGGACTATACCTGCCCGGAGCGGATTTCTTGAAGTAAATTAGCCCAACTTATTACCCCAACCACTTTCTGATTAGTGCCTCGATAGATATACACTTCACCGGAGCGTTTCGCGACCAGCGCTTCATAGGCTTCATTTAAGGTGGCAGTGTCTGGTAACCCCGGCATAGGGAGGCGTGATAGCGTGGTTGAATCTTCAAATGACTGCATTTCAAGACGCAGCATTTCAATTTCTCCTTCAGCATTACGCACTAGTACTGGGCGACCTGCCGCCCGTTTGAGTACTTCAAGTAGCAGTTCGTCATCATCATTAACAATGACAAAGCGTTTATCCATCAGTACCCTCACACCTTTCTTTTGCAGCCCTTGGTTAAGCGGAGCAATTTTGTAACCAAGCCCCATAATATCAAGTTGTTTTAGCAAGATAGAATTGGTATTAAATCCCTGATACGCCACCAAAAATGCTGGGATGGTGACAAACATGGCCGGTAAAATAATCGAAGCATCGTTGGTTAATTCAAGTAATGCAACTAATGCTGCTAGGGGCGCACTCAGGCAAACCCCCATCATCGCCGTCATCCCAATCACGGTATATAAGCCAACATAAGGCGCAATTGACGGGAATATTAGGCTACTGATTAACGCTAGAATTGCCCCAATTAAGGCGCCAATACCATAGAGCGGACCGATAAGTCCGCCAGGTACGCCAAAGCCAATAGCAGCAATGGTCGCCAACATTTTTGCTAATAACAGCGCGATTAAAAACAACAAACTAGGATGCTCACTAATGGCTTCATTGATGGCAAAATCACCTGAGCCTAATGCCTGTGGCATGACTAAACCAACTAGAGTGGTGACTACTGCAGCAATGAGCAGACGATAAATTAATGGCCAGTGCTGGCCAGTGGCAGTGACTTTCATCAGTGAAAAGTTAAACAGGGCAGCGACACATCCCAGCGCAAGCCCGCCAATGAGTAAAATAGGATAATGATCGAGTGGAATGTGGATCACATTGATCAAATCGTATTCGTGAATATTACCAAATACAAGTTGGCTTGATACTGCGCCGCAAATAGCAGATAGCATAATAGGGAAGAAGTAATGAATTTTGTACTCTCGTACAATGACTTCAAACACAAACAAAACCGCAGCCAGCGGTGCGTTAAAGGTGGCGGCAATACCGGCGGCAATACCGCTAGCACACATAATGCGTACGCTATTGTCTGGTAATGAAAACTTCTCAGCCATAACACTTGCGCTCACCGCACCTAAATGAATCGCTGGGCCTTCTTTTCCGACAGAAAAATTGGTCATCAGTGCGATTAATGCTTGAAAAAACTGTCCAGCAGCTGATTGAAGCGGTACCTTACCGTAGTGCAATTTAAATCGATGCAATACATAAGCAATGCCCATGCGCCGGTAACGCTTTGACCCCAACAATGACAGCAACCAAATAAGCAGCGCGCCGATTAAAGGTAAGTAAGAGCGCCAATCGCTTAAGGTTGAGCTAAGGCTCATGGAATCTGCATGCAGGTATTGTTCTGCCCACACCAAGCTTAACCGGAATAAGATAATCACTAATGAGGCGATGATGGCAAATAACAGTGCGAGTGCACAAAGTTGCACACTAATTTTAGCCTGAGATAACTTATCTCTAAATTCGTTACGTAGATATTTGCGCGTAGTTCTTTTGGCGTGAATAATAGCGGCTTTATTTATCTTAAATTGCACGGTTTGACTCTAAAGTCTGTTGATATTTTAGGGTTATGTTTGGCAATTTTTTATTGATTGACCGATAACGCGTATGTGTCATGTTATGTCTCTCCATCAATTTGCACTAACGCCTTTTAACAGGTCAAAGTACTGCCTGCGCATGTTTTTTTAGCTCTTTACGTTGGCTGGAAAAGCTTTATTTGGCAAGCAAATTATTATCATTAGAACCTTATTTACAATGCATAGGATTTGAACAAGATGTTAAGCTCTACAGAAATATAAGCCCTAAGCAAATAAGCTTCATCAAGCATACTGTATTTTATTAAAAGGTTGTAACGTAATGTTAAATTATCACCGCTGGTTAGACAGACTGCAAGTTTTAGAACGCAAAAACCGGACATCAAGCATATACTTAATAGGGTTAATGGTAGTGTGTTTTTTGCTGGGAGCGATAAGTTTTAACCTATGGCTTTCATTTGCACCAGAGGCTACACCAAATAGCGCCAGTGGTAAGCGTAAATTATTGCAAGAACTAGAGACGCAAGCGCAAGCGCTTGCCAGTCGAAATTTAGCCTTAAGTATTGCTGATAATGCCAATAAAGAAATGCAAGAAATATTTAGTCAGCAATTATCTGCACAGAAAGCGTTAGAAAAAGAATTAGCATTTTATCGCAGTGTTATGGTTACCGATGCTGATGTTGAAGGGGTGGCAATTCATGGGGTGGAATTATCTCAAGGTGTAGCTCCCGAGCAATATCAGTTACGATTAATCTTAACTCAGTTGCAAAAACGCAAAGTAAAAGTGAAAACCAACGCCACAGTATTGTTGCTTGGCACACTAAATAACCAGCCGGCTGAACTGTCTTTGAGCGAGTTAATTAATAAAAAGCTGGATTTTGAGTTTAATTATTTTCAAATAATGGACAGCGATTTTGTGCTGCCAAGTGGTTTTAATTTACAACGAATTATGGTTAAAGTGAAGGTCGCTGCGAGTCGTGGGGTGAAAGGCGGGGAGATTGAACAAGTCTTTAATGTGCCAGAGCTGTTGATGGGTGAAAAAGAACTGCGGGTAATACTTGAACAAAATAGTCAGGTAAAGGATAATTCTCAGTAGACACCGAAGTAAGAGGTAGTAATGACTGAACAAGTTGATGCAACAATGCCGATCCAATTTACCGATGCGGCGGCGATAAAAGTAAAAGGTCTGTTAGAAGAAGAACAGAATCCTGAATTAAAGCTACGTGTATATGTAACAGGTGGCGGTTGCTCTGGTTTCCAGTATGGCTTTACATTCGATGAAAAAGTCAACGAAGGTGATTTCACCATTGAAAAGCAAGGTGTGCAGTTGGTTGTTGATCCAATGAGTCTTCAGTACCTTGTTGGTGGTGAAGTGGATTATACATCGGGTCTTGAAGGTTCACGCTTTTTTGTTAAAAACCCTAATGCGACCACCACATGTGGCTGCGGGGCTAGTTTCTCGGTGTAATGAGTCTTACAGCAGCGATAAACCACGCTATAAATGAGATAACAATCTCACTGTAGAATGGATTTATATAATAAAAAGCCGTCTTTCGACGGCTTTTTTGATTTCTGGACAACATCTCTAAATAATACAACCGCTTATTAGCTACTCATAATGTTGAGGTTCATCCGCGGTTTAAACCACGCTTTCACTTTGGCATTAAAGCTAATCCACACTTGTATAATACCTAGCGTAATCAGCACTGAGTATATAAGCCAATCAGGCACTACGGCTTGAAATAAACCAAAATCAAATGTCGTTGGTCCGGCAACCAAATTATCTGGGTCATACATTATGATCGGTAATAGGCTATACAACAGCAGTTGCAACAGACAATAAACCCGCAGAAGATATAAGCCCGCTTTCTGGCGACCGATAATTGCCAATACCATCATCAAGGTCAAAATGCATAACATTGCACTTAACTCTGATAGTGAGCTGGCGGCCATTAACCCACTGACAGACGATAATGTATAAATAACCATTAAACCGATAAGTCGTTTTGGTAAACGTGGTTTGACCGTTACTTTATCTATTTGGTTTGATTCCGAGCTGATTATTGTCATAACACATTAATGCTTTTGTTGTTTCTTTGGCGAAATACGTTCGTTCATTTCAAACGGTGGTACAACGACACCTAAGTCTTCTTGTACCGGGAATACTGCGATAAATAAATCATCATCTTCCATGCCGCTCACCCAACGTTCTTGAAACTCGTCTAGTGGAATCGCTAATGGTTCACAGTCTTTCCATTCATCAACGGCCCAAAGTGCAGCCGTTTCTTCAGAAGGCCACATTGGAATACAATCTTCATCTTCTGTAGTTAGCATGACGCAACCATCTTGGTCTTGAAGTGTCCAAATGATTTTTTCTGCTTTAATTTGCTCAACCATATAATCGTAACGGCCTTCTGGCGTTAGATTCATCAGTTCAGACACACTTTTGGTTTTGTTGCTCATATTGACTCTCATCTTAAGTTACGGCTTTGCCCAATTTCAAACGATTGGGCAAATTTGTGGGCATCATAACATTGAGGCCACAATTGCAAAAGTAAACCGCACATATTGGTGTATTTATCTTGCTTTAAAGCGACCACCTAATATAGCAGCACGTGACGCACCTGTGACGGCCGGTAAGTTGGCGGGTAAATCATGGTGATAACGCATTGCTAACCATGCAAAAGCAATTCCCTCAACCCACTTAGCATCAACACCTAAGGCACTGGTAGTGTCGACTTTATAACCGGGAACTAAAGTGGCTAGTCGCTGCATTAAGGCTTTATTTAACGCGCCACCGCCGCAAACAAACAATTCGCCAGTCGGTGATAATTTATTAATGTCATTGGCAATACTATGACAGGTAAGGTCAAGTAAAGTGGATTGAATGTCTTGTTGATCTAAATGGCTATAGTCAGCGAGTTGTTGTTCAAGCCAAGCTTGATTAAATAACTCTCTGCCAGTGCTTTTGGGATAGGCTAGTGAAAAATAAGAGTGTGATAATAGCTGCTTGAGTAAGTCTGGTTGGGTGGTGCCAGAATCTGCCCAGGCACCATCTTCATCAAAAGGTTGGTTTAAGTTTTGTTGAATAAAGGCATCGATTAAATTGTTACCTGGGCCAGTATCAAAGCCTAATACTTGCTCACTATTGCCGGGTAAATAAGTAACATTGGCAATGCCGCCAATGTTTAAAATAACTCTTGAATGACCAGACTGAGCAAACACTTGTTGATGAAACGCCGGAACTAACGGTGCGCCTTGGCCGCCAAGGGCGATATCTTTACGTCTAAAATCAGCAATAACATCGATATTGGTTTCAATGGCAATGGTGTTTGGATCGCCAATTTGCAAGGTAAAACCCATTTCTAAATTGGGCATGTGACGCACGGTTTGTCCATGTGAACCAATCGCGATCACCTCAGCGGCAGTCACTGTTGATTTTGCCAATAAGTGATTTACTGCCTGAGCAAACAGTTTGCCGACACTGCGATCGAGCCTACCTAAGCGGTTAATTTCATCTGTTTCGGGTTGACATAAACGCTGTAAGCCTTTTAATAAATGCGCAGGAATGGCTTCTGTATGGCTGGCGATTAGCACAGGATGTTCGGCCGAAAAATCAACCAATACTGCATCTACACCATCCATGCTTGTGCCTGACATTAGACCGATAAAATACTCTGGCTTAGACATGAAGTGACTCTCTGTTAACAGCAATAAAACCGCTTATTAATTACTTGCCAATTGCTGTTGTTGATTTGATTTTAGTTGCGTCATCAATTGCTTGCTGAGTGCAGCGAATTTGTTCTTCTCTCTGCTATCAATTGGCATTGATTTAGGTAAATCGATGGTTCGTGGATTGCGATGAACCCCATTTACAATAAATTCGTAATGTAAGTGAGCGCCAGTGACTCGGCCTGTTTTACCTAGAGTACCGATTATTTGGCCTTGTTTAACCGTTTCACCACGGTTTACTTTGCGCTTAGTTAAATGCAAATACTTAGTGGTGTAGGTTTCGTTGTGCTTAATGAAGACATAGTTGCCATTAAACTGGTTATAACCGGCCTCAACCACTTTACCTTTACCTGCCGCTTTAATCGGCGTGCCAATGGCAGCAACATAATCGACACCGCGGTGGGCTTTAACTTGGCCTGTTACCGGATGTAAGCGACGGGGGTTAAAATTAGAACTGACGTATTTAAAGTCTACTGGCGAACGCAAAAAAGCTTTGCGCATGCTACTGCCATTTTCAGAATAGTATTCACCGTCGGTATAACGTACTGCGGTGTAGCGTTCACCTTGGTTAATAAACTCTGCTGCGAGAATATTGCCATTACGCAAAAATTGACCGTCGGCGTATTCTTGTTCAAATAACAACGAAAAGTGATCGCCTTTACGAATATCTAGAGCAAAGTCGACATCCCAACCAAAAATATTGGCCAATTCCATAATGTGGTTACCAGACAAGCCTGCATCGGCAGCGGCATTCCAAAAGTTACTTTTGATATTGGCGCTAATAAACGAGGTGCGATTAACGACTTCTTTAGTGTTAACCGTTTCTTTGTATTGCTCATTGTGTTGACTGATAATTAATGTCGACACTTTATCCATGCGATAGGTTAATTCTTGTAATTCACCTTGAGCATTTTTACTGATGGCGATTTCTTCGCCCGGCATGATTTTTAGTAGATTCTTTTTCGCTAAGGGTAATTGGGTAATGTCATAAACATCTTTCGCGCTGAGTCCTGCACGGCTAAATAAACCGCCTAAGGTATCGCCTTTAGCCACTTCATAGTATTCAACGCTATAATCATCATTAGCCGCTTGTTGTTTTAATTTGGCTTTTTGAGTGGCAACTTGCTGATCGATGTCATTGATCATGCCATCAATATCAGAGGTACTTGTTTGCAACATGGCAAGATGATGGGCAAACGCTTCATCGTCAGGGGTTTCGCCGCTGTTTACTTCTTCGCTATTATCTCGTGATGCAAGGGCATCATTTGATATGAAATCAATCGATTCATCTTCAGCGACACTGTCATTATTACCCGGTGGTGTTGGGCTGCGAAAGGCTAACGGAATATCATAACGTTTATTGGTTTCTATGTCTGATTTGTCAGCAGATTGGCTTACCAGTTGGGTTTGCTTAGATGCTTGAGCGTCTTCCGATGGAAACATCAGAATAATTGTCGTTAGAATCACCAATAAAGATAATGTGATTTGATGTGCTTTTGGCAGCAATGTGAATAAAGTAAGAAGCTTTGCCATTGACTCTGTTACCAATTTCTCTCTTTCGTTATTATCGGCTAAGTGTACACTCTTTCATTTGCTGTGGCTAACAAGTAACATAGACCTCTTTATTTTTTGTGCAAGCCCTGGGAGTTGCAGTAGAGATGGCGAATTTAGATCAAGTATTGGCAGAGATTAAGCGCGGTACCGATGAGATATTACTTGAAGCGGATTTGCTTGAGAAACTGAAAGAAGGGCGTCCCTTACGCATCAAGTTAGGTGCAGATCCTACCGCTCCGGACATTCACCTAGGCCACACGGTCATCTTGAATAAAATGCGCACTTTTCAAGAGCTTGGTCACGAAGTGATTTTCTTGATTGGTGATTTTACCGGTATGGTCGGTGATCCTAGTGGTAAAAACAGCACCCGTCCGCCACTGACTCGTGAACAAGTGCTTGCTAACGCCGAAACCTATAAAGAGCAGGTCTATAAAATTTTGGACCCTGCAAAAACCCGCATCGAATTTAATTCTAGCTGGTTAGAGCCATTAGGCGCTGCTGGCATGATTCGCTTAGCATCACAGCAAACTGTTGCCCGAATGATGGAACGTGATGACTTTAAAAAGCGTTATGCATCAGGTCAATCGATTGCGATTCATGAATTTATGTACCCTTTATTACAAGGTTACGATTCGGTTGCATTGAAAGCCGATGTTGAATTAGGCGGTACAGACCAAAAGTTTAACCTGCTTATGGGTCGTGAACTGCAAAAATCTGAAGGCCAAAAGCCGCAGACTGTCATCATGATGCCATTGCTTGAAGGGTTAGATGGCGTTAAGAAAATGTCTAAATCGGCGCATAATTATATTGGTGTGAGCGAGCCTGCCAACGAAATGTTTGGCAAACTGATGTCGATTTCTGATGACTTAATGTGGCGTTATCTTGAACTGTTGTCATTCCGTCCGTTAACTGAGTTAGCCCAATTCAAGTTAGACGTTGAAAATGGCACAAATCCACGCGACATCAAGATTTTGTTAGCCAAAGAAATCATTGCTCGTTTTCATGATGAAGAGCAAGCACAAGCGGCGCATCAAGCTTTTATCGACCGTTTCCAAAAAGGTGCCATCCCTGATGACATCGAAGAAGTGGTATTAGAAGCGGGCGACGGGTTAGCTATTGCTAACTTACTTAAAGATGCAGGCCTTGTGGGTTCAACCTCTGACGGTATGCGGATGATTAAGCAAGGCGCAGTTAAAATGGACGGCGAGAAGATTGAAGACAGTCGCCAAATTTTTAATGCAGGTCTTGAAGCGGTATTCCAAGTGGGTAAACGCAAATTTGCTAAAGTGATTTTAAAGTAATCACGGATGTTAGCGAATAAAAAACGGCTTATAATGTAAGCCGTTTTTTTATGTCTGAACCATGGTTAATTTATGGCTAATTTATACGTGCAACACTACTGAGACTCAAGTTGATCAGACATGGTTTGATAGTCCATTAAGTCCATTTGCTCAATTAAACGCTCAGTATTGTTATCAAATTTTAGTGTGGTGACACCTGGTACCGCAAGGTCGATAATTTTACCGGGTTTACCATATTGATCGCCGGGGCCTCGTAATCGATAACTGCCTATTATCACCACGAGAGAGCCGGTATTAAACATGTGTTCTACGTTTAAACGGTATTCTAATACACCTTCATGAGCCCGCTGTAAAAACGCAATAATATGCCGACCGCCAGTGTAAGTAGTATTGGCTGTTTTATCGTAAAATACCGTGTCGCGAGAGTAGAAACGACGCAGGACGGTATAGTCATGATCCGTAAGCGCTTCCATGTATTGCATCGCGAGTTGTTGTTCTCGTGGCATATCACCAATATTGGCTTTGCTCGGAAAGCTCAATAGCAAACAGCATAATATGAAGATTATTCGCACATTAAATTCTCTTTGTTTTCAAATCAAAAGCCGGTAAAGATAAGTGCCAGCGGATAGCACTCAGACGGATGATTAGCGTGCTGAACATAGCGATCAACATCGATGTCATGCTATCCATGCCGACAAATATGCTTAAGGTATAACAGATCCCTCCAACGATGGAAGCGGTTGCGTAAATTTCCGTTCGCAACACCATTGGAATTTGCCGACATAACAAATCTCGGATAATACCACCACCGACACCGGTTATTAATCCCATTACCACCGCGACCATACCAGATAATCCGAGTAATAAGGCTTTTTCCGCACCAATTACGGTAAATAGTGCTAAACCGAGTGCATCGGCAATAGATAATGAGCGTGGCGGTAATTTATGCGGTTTTCGCACTAACACTAAGCAGGTTATTACGGTCGCAAGAATGACAAGAATATAGTTAGGATCGCGGATCCAAAAAACCGGTGTAGCACCTATTAGCGCATCGCGAATACTGCCTCCACCAATTGCTGTAACAGAAGCCAACACGATAACGCCAAAGGGGTCCATACGATGTTTACCCGCGGCTAACGCTCCCGAAAGGGCAAATACCGCAGTACCACATAAATCAAAAAAGTAAATCCACTGACTCATTTACTTAACTCTTCAAGGTGAATAGTCAGAGCATCTACTGAAATACGGATCTCGATTACAGATAAAATTAACGAATACAATAACAACAATAAACTTAACCCAAAAACTATCGAACCAATTTGGTTAAAACCAACATAAATCAAAATCATACAAAACACACATAGGGCAAAGCTGCTGACACCGGCTTCTTGCATTTTTCGGATGATAATGATGCGTTGGCGTAAATTTTTAATTTGCTCGCCTTGCACTGGTTTTTTGTCGTTACTGAGTTGGCGGATTAATGCCGCTAATGAAAAAAATCGATTTGTGTAGGCCAATAGCAATAAGGAAATTGCCGGGAATAATAATGCCGGAGTCGTTAACGATACATGTAAGTTGTTCAACAAAGCGATATTCCTAAACAGGTTTTTAAGCAGACAATAATCAATTTTTTGTTATTTAAAAGGTTAATATGTTGTAAAAATGCAATGACCTTGTGATGTAATATTCTTATATTAACAAGCGAATATGACGCACAGACAAAATAGACAAATATTGATTCATAATTGCTAAATAATAGCCTGTTTAAAACAAGATTTATACGTTTAAAGTAATCTTAATCCTGTCCATATTAATGGCAATAATAACGTTAAGCTTATCCAAAATAGGTTCGCGGTTTGTGTCACTGTGATTGCTTGGCTTATGTAGCGATGATCTGGCAAGGGACCCGCTTTTACTTTCGGTAAATCGACCCGAATTGTCTTACCATTTTCGATAAATTGCTGGGGGCCACCAAGCTCTATCTTCAATAACTTAGCCGCTAACGCATAACTGCTGTAATGATTATTCAACTGATTTTTATTGGCTTGAGCTGATATTGGCTGCGAAAAAATAGACCTAATACCCAGTTGCCCAAACTGAATCGCTAACGAGCAATGCCATAATAAGGTTGGTATGAAAAAAATTACCCGATTGAATTGGCCTACAAAACTCGAAAAAATATGAAAATGTGGATGATATGGCGGCCAGCAATGTTCTAGTTGTCTTAACATCCGCACTACTAATGCCATGGTAGCGCCGCCTAAGCTAAAAAACAATATAGTCGCTAAGGTGCCGTAAATGGGAGTGGTAAAAAGTTTTTCAATGGTGGTTTTACTTAAACCGACTTCAGATAACACTTGAGTATTTTGACGTACCCATGGGGTGAGTAGTTGTTTTGCGTCTTGCTTATTACCGGTTTTTATTGCTGTAACGACCTTTTCAGCCACGGGTTTAAATGCTGAGTCGCATAAACAAAAATACAAGATGATTAGCTCAAAAAACCATGGGTAGGCGGCAAGGCTGAGTAAAAAACTGACGATAATCCCGCTAGGTACTATCAAAATAAGTGTGGCTAAAATCCCAGCGATAAGTTGTTGGCTCACAGCTCGGTCTGGGTGGTTAACCTTACTGGAAATTAATACCGCTAAACGGTTAAACCATAATAATGGTTGCAGCTCTCTAGGAATAGGAGCAAACCGAGCCAATATTAATGCGCAAAATAAAATACAACAGCTCTGAAGTAATCCGCCGTCTTGGCTCAGTAATTGAGGATTGAATAATTGATTGACCATAGAGACTCAATAATGTGCTGTTGTATTGTTAATGAAGCCTGCTTAGCTCGGCCCCATAGCGGGTCCGAGCTAAGTGTAGACCGATTACAGCTGTTGTAATAGCGCGATAACCATCATTGCTGAATGCATACCTGCTTTGATAATGTACGAGTCAAAATCAACGGGTGAGTCATTGTTTGCATTGTCTGATAGCGAGCGAATAACCACAAATGGCACGTTAAACTGGTGACATACTTGTGCAATCGCTGCGCCTTCCATCTCACAAGCTGCCATCGTTGGAAAGTTTTCACGCATAATTTTTGTGCGTACAGGATCGCAAATAAAGCTGTCGCCAGTACAAATTAACCCTTCAATAGCCTTAACTTCACCTAATTCAGCGACAGCACTTTTGGCCGCATTGACTAAGATGCTATCTGGCATAAATGCCGCAGGTTGCTGAGCCATTTGGCCAATTTCATAACCAAATGCTGTGACGTCTACATCGTGATGACGCACTTCTGATGAAATGACAATATCGCCAATTGCCAATGAATCGACAAAACCGCCAGCAGAACCGGTGTTAATCACATGGGTTGCGGCAAACTTTTCGATTAATAATGTGGTTGCAATACTGGCTGCTACTTTACCGATACCTGAGCGGGTCACAACCACGTCTTTACCGGCAATGGTGCCGCTAATAAATTCGATGCCAGCAATTGTTGTATGTACTGGTTCTACAATAGCTTGAACTAAATGAACAACTTCTGGCTCCATTGCGCCAATAATACCGATTTTCATGTGTAAACCTTAACTGAATGTGCAAATTCTAATGGGCGCTAATATACCATGGTCGCTTTAAGTTAGTAAAAAAGCCGACTCATTTTATTATTATGTATGTCACGTTTCATATGATTAGTTTCCTCATTATTTTTGTACTTATTGCTAAGCTTTTATTAAAGTGTCTTGATGCTCAAATTTAAGCCCTTTCTGGCTGACATGGGCAAAAAACTGTTCTGGCGTAATGGGTTTTGAAAAATAAAATCCTTGAAATTCTTTGCAGCCCATTTCGGCCATAACTCTTACTTGTTCCGCTGTTTCTACACCTTCTGACACACACTTGATATCTAATTCTTCACACATATTATGGATTGCTCTTACTAAACTTTGTTGGCGAGCAGAAGAGGTGACCTGGCTGATTAATGAACGATCTAATTTGAGTTTATTAATTGGGTAGTCAGCCAAGCGAGCAATATTAGAATAACCGACGCCAAAATCATCAACCGAAATGGTAAAACCCCATGATTGTAAGGTTTTCATCAGCATTAACGAGTGGGCTTGATTTGCTTCTAGTGAGGTTTCGGTTAACTCGAGTTCTATTTGTTTCGGGCTGACAGTAAAGTCAGCTAAATGTTTAACTAATTTAGACATAAAGTCGGTTTGGCTGAAATCAATTAATGAAATATTAATTGCCACCGGTACGCAGTTAAACCCTTGCAGGGTCCATTGGCTAATTTGCGAGCACACTTTTTGGACAACCAAATCGGTTAAGCGACTGATCATCCGGTACTCTTCTGCAATAGGGATAAATACCGCTGGCGACACAGAGCCTAAAATTGGACTGTGCCATCGAGCCAATGCTTCAAGGCCGATACACTGTCCTGATGCAGTAACTTTAGGTTGATAATGAACGGTTAGCTCGCCTTGTTGCAGGGCTTCATCGAGCAACATCGATATTTCATATTTTTCTAAAAAGCTTTGTGAATTGGTTTGGTTATACAAGCTAAATACATCGTGGGTATTGGCCAACTTAAGCGCCTCGATAGCGTGAGCGACAACTTTACTACTTGCGTCTCCGTGTTCAGGGCAGTGGGCAATACCAAATAAAAATGACTGCGAGGACTTAACCCCAAGTAAGTTGTAATCTTCATCTAAAATATGTTTTATTTTAGATAAAGTACTATAAAGATCATTTTCGTTAAGGCTACCAAGAATAAAGGCAATTTTCCCTGGGCCAATATGAGCACATAATAAAGGTCCTTCAATATCGTTACGCAGCCGTTTAAAGGCTGTTTTAGTGATGGTTTGGGAATTATGGTTACCAAATTTTATATTTAAATAGTCGTTATTGGCGCTTTGAGCCACAACCACATAAAAGCCTTTGCGATATTTTGCTATTAGGCGATCACACTGTAGTTCAAACCAATCTCTGTTTGGTAATTGTGTTTGTGCATCGCGATAACGTAGACGTCTGTTTTCTTGTTCCATGGCGGCCAAATTATCTTTAATACTTTTTTCTGCACTGCAATCATGAAATTCATAAACACAAAAGTTAGCATCGGTTAGTTGCTGATGGACCACACGTTGATAGGTATTGTTGAAGTGCAATATTGGTTCTTGTTGATCTGTGTTACAGATCGTTAAGTTTGGTATGACAGATGAAAGCAGTAACGTTTCGCTATTTAATTGTTTCGGTAATTTTAGTAAATCAATAGCTTGTTGGTTTGCATCTGTAATTTTTCCCATATCATCGACAATGATTTTTGGGATAGTCGATTCTGCAAAAAAAGTGCGAAATAATTCGTTCTTACTTTTCAAATAAGCGTTTGAGCTTAACGTGGCTTTATTGAGACGTTTAGCCGCTACAATGGTTCTTGCTACTGCTAAAGGCACGCAGATATTAAAAAATAGAAAAACCACTCCAATAATATACCAATTTGCGTCAGGGAGTTGCTTATCTATATTGGTGTATTGAGACAGGTCGATATCATGCAAAATCATATAGAATGGCACGATATTTAGTAAGGCGTAACAGATTGCCACTCGGTTCCCTAACAGCATTAGCGCGATGGCAGGGCATACAAACATCAGCATACTGCCTATTTTTGCTAATGCTAATTCTGGAAGCGTCAAGTTTATTGCTAAACTGGCCAACACCAATGCGACAAGGAGTAAATGAGCAACCAAATGGTAAAAATGCTTACTGGCAAGTAACAGTAAAAATAATACCGAAGTGAAGCCAATAGTAATCGCTATTATCCACAAGTAATTTAATTGTAAGGCTGAGTTAAATGTATCAAACGCAATGGCTAAGCACAGCAACATTCCCGAAGATAGAATTATCCTCAGTGCACTTATTCGCCAATTGGGTATTGATTCGTGTGCGTTGCTATCATCGTTTAGCAGGAAAAAATTATTCAGAAAACTCATACAATACTATGTGCTAATTACCATGATGTTATTAGACAGTAATACTTTTTTTAAATCAACGTATTGCACATTGATTAGACTTGAATAAAGTGCAAATTATTGTAAATACAACCAATCATCAGATAACCGTTGATTAAGTGATGATTTTTAATGGTTTATAATTAAGGACAGTAATAGTTTTATTATTTTACTTGCTGACTTTGTGTTAGCAAATGATCGATTGCTCGAACTACATTTATACTCGCTTGCTCCATAGTTTCTAGGTGAGTCAAAATTGTCGACTCATCACCCGACTGCATGGCTATAACAGCTGCTTTACCTGCACTGTGTACGGTTGTATGTGGTTGTTCGATAGTTTTAAAACTGGATAAACTGGCAAAATTTTGACCTTCGCCTTTGTAATACCATTTACCAAGTCTGCATTCAGTGTGGCTATTAACACTGGCATTTAGATCTTTATTTGCCAACACGCTGTATACATTACTTTTCCATACGCTGTGATCTAGTTTTACCGTGGTTAAGAAAGCGGTCATAGAGGCTTCTCCAATGACTCGTTTCATCACGCCTGAGCTTTGTAATACATCAGTCACCACTTGATCAATTTGTTCTGAAGATACAGCAATATCCCTAGAGCAAGTTTGGTTGGTAATGACTACATTCTTAATTTGTTCAGTTTGTTCAATAACTGTGGCGACTAATTTTTCAATATTAGCGCTGGCATCATGAGCATTACTGGCCAGTTGGCGCACTTCGCTTGCCACCACTGCAAAGCCACGGCCTGCATCACCAGCTCGTGCAGCTTCAATGGCTGCATTAAGAGCAAGTAGATTGGTTTGTTCAGAAATTTGCTGGATAGATGAAACTAAACTACTTATTCCATTAGCCGAAAGACTTAATTCTGCGGCAGTAGCCATGCTTTTTTCTGCATGGTCATTTAGATGCCCAGCTCGTTTTTTTAAGTTTCCAATCGCGACATGTGTTTGATTAAATAACTTATCTAATTCAGATAGCATTTGTTTTTCTTCGTCTAACTTAATTGAGTTTGCCAAGGTGGTGTCGCGAATATCATTGAGCATTGTTGCGCCCAGCAATTGTAAATTAGCGCGTGCAGTATCGTATTCAGATTGGCTATTAGAATGGTTTAACTGCTGGCTTAATTGCGTAATAGTCTGTTGTAATTGATTTAATTCATCTGAATGTTGCTGTTTATGAGTGACTAATTGGTGTTCTAAGTCGGCTATTTTAGTTTTCAAACCTTGGGTAAAACCGATCATAGTCTCTTTATCCTTTAGCAATATATTAATAATATTTTGATAAACTATCATCGATTAATCAAGTGCTTCAGCAGTCACATATCACAAAAATGCATAATAAATACTTCTAATCTTTGACCTTTAACCGTACCAAGTCCTATTTATAAATTAAATAAGAACGTAGTATTATTCTGTTTATTGCTTAATCATTAGTGCTGGTCAAAATCAACGTAAACCGTTATTTTTTATGGGTAAACGGCATCCATAGCAACCCTGTTAACCAAGCGTTTTGTTTCGCGTTTTGGTATTCAATTAATCCTATGTCGATATCCTCGTCTGCTTTACTGGCCTTAGCAGAATAAGTACCAAATAGACGATCCCACCACACAATACTAAAACCAAAGTTGCTGTTGGTTTCGCACATTATTTGGCTGTGATGAATTCGGTGCAATATTTGAGTTATTAATACGGTTCTGACGACGCGTTCTAGCCTTGGTGATAGTCGGATATTGGCATGGTTAAATATGGCTAAACCATTTAATAAAATCTCAAATAAGATCACTGCACTGGCTGGTACCCCTAGTAGGATGATCGCTAATGCTTTAACCCCAATGCTGGCGATAATTTCTAGTGGGTGAAATCGCAACGCAGTCGTACTGTCGACATGAACGTCAGCATGATGAACTTTATGTAATCGCCACAATAATGGGACACGATGAAACAGCCTGTGTTGCCAATAAATAAGCAGGTCTAATAACAATAAGCTTATGGTGATGCTAGCCCAATCAGGTAATGCAATATAATTGAACAGTCCCCATTGTTGTTGCTGACAGTACAGTGCAATACCTGCTAATCCTATTGGTAATACCATTCGGGCTGCTACTGCTGAAATAACCAATATACCGATATTGCCTACCCAACGCGTAGCTGGTTTCGGTGCGTTGGCTCTATTGGGCAAATGCCTAGCAGGCAACCAAAACTCCAGTAAAAGCATGATTATCAATATCGTTAAAAATGCCCCGAGTCGAATGGATGAAATATCGTCCATCATGTTGATTTACCTCGTTGAGATTGATTAACTGAAGTGTTTTTTTTCAACGTATGATTTTTCAGAGTGTGATAGCCACCATGTATACGGGTGAAAATGGTAATTGCGCCTAAAAATGCAAAGCTATAGGCAAGTTCTGGGAAATAAGCCGGCCACAAACAAAATGCGACAAAGAAGGCGATGGTTTCGGTGCCTTCAGTTAAGCCGTTTAAAAAGTAAAAGCTCTTATTGGCAAATTGTGGTCGAGGCAGATTCAGCTTTTCGGCCGGTATGGCAAAGGCTAAAAAGCTTGAGCCTGTGCCAATGAATACGGTTAACAACACTGCCGCGGCTAAGGCATTTTCATTAGGGTTGGCCAAGGCGAATCCTAGCGGAATGGCCGCATAAAATAGAAAGTCGACACAAATATCTAAATAGCCACCTGCGGCACTGGTGTGTTTTTGGTGGCGAGCAAGGGCGCCATCGAGTCCGTCGATAATCCGATTCAGTGTGATAAAAAACAAGGCGCCATACCAAAGTTGTAATGCCAGTAACGGCACTGCCAGCATGCCTAAACCGAAACCGACTAATGTGAGCTGATCGGGATGGACATTCTTTTTGTCTAGTAGCAGCACAACTGGGGCTAACAGTGGTTTTATTACTGGGGTGATAAATTTATCTAACATGATGTCATTCCAATTAATCTCTTGATTATCTGTTCAATTTTTTAAAGTCGCGAGTTTGTTATGCCACGACTTATCTATTTTTTAGCTATCTGTGTATTACCTACATCAGTACAGTTGATTACAGTACTTTCTATTTGAGTAGGGTTTTAGTCATTTAGTACCACAACTCAAAGTGAGATGACTTTACCTTGAGCGGCATCGGCATCTGTTTGATCGTGAGTCACCATAATGGCAGGTAGCTGATGCTGGCGTATTTGATCAAATACTAATTGTCGGGTTTCTTGACGTAACTGACTGTCTAGCTTACTAAAGGGCTCGTCTAATAATATGGCTTTGGGTTGGCTAAGCAATACCCGCAGCAATGCCACCCTAGCTTGCTGACCGCCAGATAAACTTTGCGGGTCACGTTGTTCTAATCCACCCAGACCCACTTGGGTTAACGCTTCACTAATTGCGGCTTGTCGCTGTGCTTTGGGGCTTGGCGGCATGGCAAAGCCGATGTTTCCTGCCACGGATAAATGCGGAAATAATAATGGGTCTTGGTAGAGCAAACCAATATGGCGTAGATGACTGGCTGTTGTGGTGATATTTTGGCCGTTTAAATGCAACTGACCTTCAGCACTAAATCCCGTTGGCAACATGCCAGTTAACCAGTTTAATAGCGTTGATTTGCCGCTGCCAGATGGGCCCATAATAGTCAATATTTCACCGCCACGAATGGTCGCGCTTAATGATAATAAGCTTTGTTGCTGACGACGCAAGATCAGCCCATCAATGGTGAGTTCTGATGTTGAGGTGGTATTTGAGCCGTTGGCTGTACTCGCGAATGTTTGCATTATTATCCTTGTTGGTGGCGTTTGACTAACATTTTAGGCAATAGCCAAGCCAGTAAAAAACCTAAAGCTGGGAGGATCATTTGCATTAACGCATATACGGCACTTATCCTGCGGCTTCCTCCATTGGCGAGCGAAACAGCTTCAGTGGTAATGGTATTGATGCGTCCACCACCAGTGAGTAAGGTTGGTAAGTATTGGCTAAAGCTAATGGCTAAACCGAGTGCGCAAGCAATGAATATCGGCCCAATTAGCATGGGCAGTTTAATCCGGAAAAATATTTTTGCTTTGGTGGCCCCAAGACTGGCCGCAACAATACTAAAGCGTGGGTCTAAACGACGATAGCTACTGGCCAGCGATAAAAACACATAGGGTAATACAAATAACAAATGGGCCAGTACCACATTGATAAAGGTATGTTGACTGTTTACTTGCTCAAGTAACCACACCAAACCAAATAAAAACGCGATACTTGGAATAAGCAAGGGCAGATAAATTAATACACTGCCCAGCAGCGATAGCGATTTTCCGCTGTGCTGCTCCGCTTCTAAGGTGAGTAAGGTTAAGGTTATCGCTAGGGCGGTTGCGCAGAGGGCAATCAGTACCGTGTCGATAAGTGGCGTGTGCATTTGTTGCAATGCCGTTTGCCAGTGCAGCATTACAAATTGTTGCGGCAAGGCATCAGGGAAGTGCCAAAAGCCAGCAAAAGACCACAGCAGCATTCCCACTAATGCCAAACCTATGATGGTCAACATTAAGGCGGTGATGACATGGGTTATCTTTTGGATGATAGCGCCGCCGTATTCGCGCTGGCCATTGGTTAACATCGATTGAGCGAATCGACTCACCAAGCGTTCCAGTAACCACCAGCAGGCTAATACGAATAACGTCAGTTGAATTTGTAATATCGCCCCCGCAGACGCTTTGATCCGTAAACTTAAATCCACGTCATGAAACCACTGCATAATCGCTACAGCCAATGTCGGCGGATTGTTGGGGCCTAAAATTAATGGGATTTCTACACTGGCACTGGCGTAGGCCAATACTGCCAATATTGGCAAGCGTAAGTGAGGATAGAGGCTTGGCAACACCACTTTTAAAAATGCTGTCATTGGGCAATAACCTAAACTCAATGCCACTTTATGTTGCGCCCGTAGTGTTTGCCCAAGGTCGGGTTGTGCTAATACGCCTAGCGCCATCAGCAATAAAAAAGGCAGTTCTTTTAAGGTCACGCCTAGAATAATACTCAGTCCCATCGCATCGTGTGGATATAGCCAATCGGGTGGTGCATCCCAACCACTTAACCAAGGCGATACCAAGCGAGACAACATGCCCGACGGGGTAATCAGAAATCCAATAGCAATGGCCGCGGCAGCATGAGGGATAACCAGAATTGGCCCTAAAAGGCGTTGAATATAACCCAGCCACGGGCTGGTAAAGTAACTTGCTAGGATCAATATTGTGATTAAAAAGGCCAACAAGGTGCTAACAAAGCTGGTGGTGATACTCAATAACGCCATGTGGCCAATGCCTGGTGTTTGCCATAATTGGCTAAAACCATTCAGGCTAAAATAGGTTTGATCCAGTGCTGGGATCCAACCAAATGCAGGCAGAATAACGCCAATTAACCCACCCAATACCGGGATCAGTAACAAAGCCATCATCATAAATGGACTGAAGCGCACAATTGGATTGAACAGCTTGGCTACCGTGTTCATTGCATCACTCCATAGCGTTGTAACCATAGCTTTGTAATAACCTTACTCCAACTTGGATCTGGCTCACTTAACGCTGGGCTGATTGCTTGGTTAGCAATAGTGGCACTGGGATGTGACTGAGCGGGTGGCTCAAACCAAGTTTGCTTTTCGGCTGTCAGCTTTGATAGTGCTAACACGCTGGTGTCGCCCCATATATTCGCTTGCTGTTTGTGTGCTTGAGCTTGTGGACTCAGTAAAAAATTGACTACCAATTTAGCGCTGTCCAGGTGAGCGGCATTATAGGGAATGGCGATAAAGTGAATATTACTCAAACTGCCATCTTGCATACGATAACTACGACTGCTGTCGGGTAATTCAAAACGTGCAACGGCCGCGGGAATTTCGGCGGCTGAAAAGGTAAACGCTAGGGCAAGTTCACCATCGCCGATTAAGCGACGTAGCTCCATGCCACTGGACATAAAGTGTTGACCTTTGCGCCATAGATGCGGATGTAGCTCATCTAAATATTGCCACAATACCGGTAATAACAAAGCCTGGCTTTGCGTTGTTGCGGGTTGATAAAGCAGATTTTTAATCGCCTCAGGTTGTGAGTTGTTCAGTACAATTAAGGCGTACTTTAAAAAGCTGGTGGCTAAAAAGTCAGGTGGCTTAGGGTAGGTGAATCTGCCTGGGTGTTGTTTGGCCCATAGGCTTAGTTGTTGCAAAGTTTGCGGTGGTGATGTGGTCACTATGCTGTCGTAGTAAAACGTCAGCGCAGCTTTACCCCATGGTGCTTCCATCCCTTGTGTTGGCACGCCAAAGTCACGGGTCATCGCGGGATTGTTATCTGGATCGGTTAAACCAAAGTTGGGTAATTGCGTAACCCAATTTGGCGCTAGCAGTTGATGCTTGGCCATGGCGGCAAAATTTTCACCGTTAATCCACACTAAATCGACTTGTCCTTGATGATCATTGCTTGCTGATTTTTCGGCTAATACTCGGCTGACGGCTTCGCTGGTGTCGGTGAGTTTTACATGGTGTAAATTGATCTGATATTGCTGCTTAACTTGTTTCGCGGCCCATTGAATATAACGATTTATTTGCGGATCGCCACCCCAAGCATGAAAGTACACATCTTGATTAGCGCCTCGAGATTCAACCTCTGGCCATGATGACTTTGATGTTTGTGCTGTTTTAACTGATGCTTGAACTGATGTTTGAGCAGACTCACGGATTGATGTTGATGTTTGAATTCGTGTTGACGGTTTGTCTGCAACATTTACAACACCGTTGCTAGATGCATTAGCCATACCAGCCCAAAGACTAGCAGTAAGCAAAAAAGCACTAAGCCCAAAGCTTACAGCAACCTTAGATTTTATAAGGTTGCTGTAAAAGGCTGTGCTAACGATATGCTGCCAGCGTAAATTAGCCAGCAACATTAAGTGACCAGTCATAATCTAAAAATTCAATATCAAGTTGTTGTTTTTCTGCCGCTTGACGCTGTGCTGGCGTAAGTGTCAGAACACCTTTATCACTATTAGAATAAAGCAGTAAAAACGCTTCAATCGAATGAGTGTTACGAAACCCTTTGGTAAAGTCATCGCCATACCATTTAAAGATAGAAGACAAATACAAGCTGTCTCCCTTGGCATAATTTCGGCTGTTATCGGCAAGAAAACGTTCAGTTTGCTCGGTTAATTGCAGTTCGAGTTTAGCACCTGTATAGGCTTCTTCACGCAGTGCAGGGCAACCAATGCTGGCACAGTTTACCGCGAAGTGGATTCTGGGATCGTTGTAACGATCGCTACCACGAATGAGTGTGTGCTCAATATCATTGAGGCTGCGGGTTTTACCTAATAATGGAATAAAACTTTTATCCCAAGGTGAGCTAAATAACCCGCCTAACTCTTTGATTGAGTCTATATCAGGGTATTTAGTTAAGATAAGTTCAACGGTCCACGCGTTGTAAGCATTGATTAAAAATGCCAATTGCGATGCTTTGTCCCAAGCATCAAATTCAGCTTGGGTTATCTGACTCAGTTGGTTGAGATACCTGGTCAATATGGCTCGATCTTGTTGTATTGCTGCGTAATCTATCGCGCTACTGTGGCCTGAATTAATCGGTTTAACATGACGGTTGAGTAAGGTGTTCCACTCATCATGTAGCACCATTTTCGTCTGGGTCTCCACAAGACGATTCGCATCAGAAAGCGCTTCAGACTCATCCACAGCCGCAATAGCCGCATTACTGCCAAGCAAGCTCAGCAATAGACCGACTGTCAGTACAAACGATTGAGTACATCGTGTTAATTTTTTCATTATCTGAGACCTACTTTGAGTTTGTAAGAACCGTTATCTCGAGTTATTTTCTAAGCGTCATAATCAAGAGCATTTACTTAAGTTTCATCTTTTTAGGATCAATAATCTAAGGCCCATTTTCACGAGCCTTAGCGATTACTCTGTAGGGTTAGCCACGACGCCAAGTGTGGTATTTTTCTAACCAGCGCAATACGGTTTCCGGAGCGTGGTTACGCTTCCATTCACCCGCAGCGTACTTGTTACCTTCGGCCCACGTTGGGTAGCTGTGTATGGTGCCTAGAATCTTGTTAAGCCCTAAGCCGTGTTTCATTGCCAACACAAATTCAGCAATTAAATCACCAGCGTGTTCAGACACCACGGTCACACCTAATATTTTATCTTTACCTTTAGGGGTAATCACTTTAATAAACCCTTCGGTAGCACTGTCGGTAATGGCACGATCAAGCTCGGCAAAATCAAAGCGAGTCACTTCGTAATCAATACCTTGTTGTTTGGCTTCATATTCATTAATACCCACACGAGCCACTTCTGGATCGATAAACGTAGTCCATGGGATAACGCGGTAATCCACTTTAAACTTTTTCAAATGGCCAAACAGTCCATTGACTGCCGCGTACCAGCCTTGATGCGCAGCCACGTGAGTAAATTGATAAGGCCCAACAATGTCACCCGCCGCATAGATATTTGGGTATAAGGTTTCTAAATATTCATTGGTGACGATAGTGCGGTTGGTTTCAATGCCTAACTCTTCTAAGCCGTAACCGCTTAAGCGAGCACTACGACCGACTGCACATAATAGTTGGTCGTATTCTAACGCTAACTCTTGCTCTTGATGTTTAACGATAAGGTATTTTTTACCGTCACGCAGTTCGCAGCGCAGCGCTTGGTGTGAGGTTAAAATATTCACGCCACTTTTTTGCAAGGCTTGGGTGGCAAACTCAGACACTTCAAGATCTTCTTTGATCATGATGCGCTCAGCCATTTCAACTTGAGTCACTTGTGAGCCTAAACGGGCAAAGCTTTGTGCCAGTTCAGAGCCAATTGGGCCGCCGCCTAGTACCACTAATTTTTGTGGTGCGGTATCGAGTTTTGCAAACTCATCCCACAAGGTATCACTGGTAACATAACCGACTTCTTCTATGCCTGGTAACGGTGGCACAAACGGGCGAGCACCTGTGGCAATAACAATGCTGCGCGCGGTTAAGCGGCTGGTATTACCGTCTGGGTGGCTAATTTCAACTGTCCATGGGTCGACTAATTTTGCATAGCCTTTGACTACGTCGACACCTAAATTAGTGTAACGCTCAACACTGTCGTGAGGAGCAATATCGGCAACCACTTGATGCACGCGCGCCATGACTTTTTTAAATGAAAATTCAGGAGTGCTGTCTTCTAAGCCGTAATGATGGGCGTTTCGTATTTGCTGAGCAATTTTAGCGCTTTTAATAATCGCTTTACTCGGCACACAGCCATAGTTTAAGCAGTCGCCGCCCATTTCGCCGGCTTCAATTAAGGTCACTTTAGCTTTTACTGCGGCAGCAATATAACTGGTTACTAGGCCACCAGCACCTGCGCCAATCACAATCATGTTGCGATCAAATTTAGCTGGCTTGGTCCATTTGCTGTATACACGACGTTTTTTGATCATGTTAACAATACCTTTTGCAATAATGGGGAATAAACCTAATAGTGCAAACGACACAATAAGGTTAAACGATAAAATGTTCGATAAGCTGTCAATTTGCGCCAGCTGGGTACCCGCATTAACGTACACAAAGGTGCCCAAAAACATACCAACTTGGCTTACCCAGTAAAAAGTCCACGATTTAAAGGCGGTCACACCCATTAACATGTTGATTAAAAAGAACGGGAATATTGGTACCAAACGTAAGGTAAATAAGTAAAAGCCACCTTCTTTTTCAATGCCGGCATCAATAGCCGCTAAGCGCTCAGGAAAACGTTGTTTAATTGAATCCCTCAATAAATAACGCGACACTAAAAATGCTAGTGTTGCGCCGATACTAGAGGCAAACGACGCAATAATTAATCCTTCGATGATGCCAAATAAGGCACCCGATGCAATGGTAAGAATCGCGGCACCAGGTAAGGACAATGCTGTTACTGCCACATACAATAAAAAGAACCCGCCAATAACCAACAAAGGTGACTCTTCACGTAATTGACTAAAGTCATTCATCGAGCTTTTTAAGCCCTCTAAGGTCAGTAATTGATGCAAGTTAAAGTGGAAAAATAATCCCACTAATGATGCAGCAATCAGTAATAACACAATTTTTTTAAACATAATTTATAGCCTTAAAATGAGTGCTGTAAGGTAAGGGTAGCGTTAACCGGTAGTTCAGGAAAAACCAATGTTGATCCGAAATAACCGCCTTCAAACACCGGACGCCAGTTCTTTTGGTTAGTCACGTTATTGACGTCAAGCCTTAAACTTGTTTGCTCGGTAAAATCATAGCGAGTGTTAATGTTAAGCGTGTATTGATCGCGAATATACACAGTCGCTAAATAGTCCAATGGGTAACTCTTGGTATATAGACCGGAGAAACCGGCTTTCCATTTCTCAGTAATAGACATTCCGCCATTAATTGTGAACGTTTGTTCAGGTAAGCCTTGTACACGGCGGTCCGACGGTGCAAATGAAGCGAAGTTTGGTGCGCCAATACCTGTGCCTTGAATGATATCTGGTCTTGAGTTATCAAATGTATCGGCAACTTGTACCGTATCTTGGCTACTGGCTGAATCATCATAGCGAGCGTCTAAATAACTGTAGCCCGCGCTTAACCAAAACGGATCGGCATCATAAAAAGCTTGGGCTTCAAAGCCTTTAGTGCGAATGCCGGTATTGCTGCCATCACGGTTACGTAGACTGCGTTTTTGGTCAAACACGGCAGCGTCAACATACCAAGCACTGTCCGTGGGTGAATATTTAATGCCCACTTCGGTTAAGGTATTTTCGGTGGCAAAGTTTTGGCTACTAATTTGGTTGTTGGCGCCTAACGTGGTGCCGCCAGCCATGCTGTTTGAAGTTGATTCGTTATAACTGGCACTGGCATAGGTAGTGATATCGTCACTAAGGCGATAGCTCAAACTGACTTGACCAGATTCAAGCATTTCACTTATCGAATCGCTAGCAGCAACTTGTCCTTGTGGGGCAATAGCATCGCGCGCATCTACATTATAAAAATCGGCACGATAACCTACGCTGGTGGAAAACTTATCTGTCCATTGGCTGTTATGCTGAATGGCTAGACCGGTTTGCCAGCTGGTTGAGTCAGTGGTGTCAGATAATGAAAAATCGCCGCTGCCATCGGCATTGGTATCGTACTGCGCACCGGGTGACACAAACACACCAGGGCGCAGTTCAACTAATCGACCTTGTTGTGCTGCAGTAAGCGGAATACGGCGGTTTTCAATGGGGCCAGTTAAATCGATAGGTAAGTCAGCTTCGGTGGTAAATTGACTGTAACCTAACACTTTGTTGTAGCGGATATCCACCGCAGTAATGGTGCTTTGAGCATCGCTCCATTTATAGGCTAATTCAACTCTGTTTTGTGCAGTATCTGCACCATCAATAATTTCAACAAAACTATTTTGAGCAATTTCTTCACGTTCTAAATGCTGATAATAGGTAATGTTTTTAAAGGTCGCTTTATCGCTTAACTCACGCACATAAGTACTGTGAAGTAAGAAGGTTTGGGCGTTATTGATATTGTCGGGGTCGGTTAATACTTGGCTGCGATCTATCTCAACTAACCCTGTTGGCGATACGATAGCATTGGCGCCAGCAATAGTACTGCCGTTAGGTTGTACACCTTGACCTGTAACGTATAAACCGTTGTCGATTAATGCTTGAGTTGGACGGTTAATCCCCGCGTTGTCGGTAAACTCAACATCATAGTATTCGACATTAATGTCCCAGGTGCTGGCATCGTCTGGCAGTAAACGAAATGCCACAAAAATACTGTCGCTTTTAAAGCCTGAATAATCGTAGTAGCTGCCATTATCGATATGTTCTGCACTTAAGCGAACACCGCTTTGATTGGCGACAATGTCAGTGCCAACATCTATTTGAGCTCGGTAATGATCCCAACTGCCGCCAGATAGGGTGAGCTTATTAAATTGCTCGTCAGTAGGCGCGACTTTAGAATGTATGTTAACAAATCCACCGTTACGTTGGCTGGTGCCTAATAGCACTGGCGGCGCACCTTTTACCACATCAATTTGCTCGACAGCGTTAAATGACATGGGTACACCAAAGCCATTGTTGCCCGCTTGGCGACGCACACCGTCTTGATATAACTCACCTAACTGACCACGAATAGTGGGTAGGCTTGATGCGCCAAAGCCGCTGGCTGAATAACTGTTTGGGCTGACTTTTTGTATGTCAGATAAATCAGTGATGTTGAGCTGTTCAATCATTTCACTGGTGATAGGCGTAACCGAACGTGCGATATCTTTCAATGCTATTCCATCACCAAATGGGCCATCTACAGTGCTGTTTTTAGGTGACATGCCTTTATCGTTAATCGCTTTACCTGATACTTGAATGACTTCAATAGATTCAGGGTTTTCGGCTGCTGTAGCCATTGATGACGTTATTGATGAGTACAGGGCTAGGCTAATAGCGAGTGCGGTAAGTGAACGATTAGGATAACGATAAATAGGCATAATTTTTTCTGCTGTAATGAACTTGGTGAAAAAGACCTTGTTGTTAACAAGTTTATTTCAATCATGTTATGCCAATTTTCATTGTGTTAGATCTAAATGGCATAACTGCTAGTGCAACATAGTTGCGTTTTACTCGGTCAATTAACGGCTGATGATTTTCAGTAATAGTCAGTTTAGCTTATTTAGACGGTCAACAGACCCTAGATGATGTTATTTTATATATTTTTTAAGGAATTAAGATGCAAACATCAATTAGCAATGATACTCAGAAAAAACTGCAGTGGTCGTTACTTTCTTTACGCTTAGGCGTGTTTGTGGTGATGCTGGTATGGACATTAGATAAGTTTGTCAATCCTGGCCATAGTATGAAGATTTTCGAAAAGTTTTATGGCATCGGCGGAATGAGTGAGGTTGCTGCTTATGTTATGGGCGCACTGCAATTAGCTTTAGTATTTGCGTTTGTATTGGGTATTAAAAAGCGTATCACTTACGGGGTTATCTTTCTAATGCACGGTGCTTCAACGTTATCGGCATTTAATCAATATTTTGATGCATTTAATAACCTATTGTTTTTTGCTGCATGGCCAATGTGGGCCGCGTGTTTTGCGTTGTACATGTTAAGAGATGAAGACACTAAGTTTACAGTGAAATAAATTACTAACGATTTATCGACACAAAAAGGCCAGCTAAATATATTTAGCCGGCCTTTTTATTAGACGCTCAATGTTAAACGCTAATGCTAAGCGTTAAGCACTCAAGGTTTAGTTGTCAAAGCTAAACCTTATTTTGTGTCACGATTACGGATAACCAAAAAGCTAAATAACACTACAATCACCATTTGCGTACTCAAGCCTTGCCATGTTGATGCTATACCTAACCAGCTAATCGACACATCTATAGGGAAGGGAGTAAGGCTAATTACTGCTGCTTCTTGTAACGCTGAAATCCCTTTTCCTGCCAAGATAAACGCTAAAATAAGCATGAAGTAAGAACTCACCGCAAAGAAGCGGGCTAATGGTAATTTAACTGAGTAGCGCATCATTAACCAAGCAATCACCGCTAAAATAGCCATACCTGCTAGCAAGCCGTAAACCAAGTAACTGACTTGTTCATTGCTGCTGGCAGAGCCTATGGCTTGTGTCAGTAATGATTGATAGAACAAAATCGTTTCAAAGACTTCACGATAGACCGAAATAAATGCAAGCCCAGTGAGACCCCATAAGGTGCCAGTGTTTAAATGGCGGTCGACATTATTTTTAATGTAACTTTGCCATTTAGAACCTTGGGTTTTACTGTGCATCCAATAACCAACATAAAACAACACCAAAGCGGCTAGCAATGCCGCGCCGCCTTCCATTAACTCCCTTGAGGCTCCGCTAATACTAATTAGGTTATCTGCTGCCCACCAGGTTAATACGCCAGCAGCGAGTGCTGATATCCAACCAAAGTGAACAAATTTAATCGCATCTTGACGTTCGGTTTTAATTAACACTGTCATTAAAGCAATGATAACGAGCAGTGCTTCTAATCCTTCGCGTAGCAGGATGATTAATGCAGCCGAAAACATGGCGTTATTCGATAGTGATTGCCCTGTTAATAAGGTGTCGGCTTGGTCTAGTTGAGCCAATATGCTGGTCAACTGTTGATTTACCTGGCTGTCCTGTCCTGCTGTTTTTAGGATGTTTCTAAAATTAAGCAGCTGGCTTTCGATTGATTTACGTAAACTACTGTCGTGAGCATCTAAATTGTTTTCAATTAATTCAAAACCGTCGAGATAGGCGCTCACTGCTAAGGTTTGTGCTTGAGCAAACTCATTGGCTTTATATGCTTTTACAGCAGCCTGCAAGTTAGTACGCGCGACTGAAATAGGTGAGTCAGCATGTTGAAACAGTCGCTCAGGTTGTGAGCGTAGTAATGATAGTTGGGCTTTATCAATACCGACATTTTGCTGAATTAACTGGGTTGGATTGCTATTGACCCACTGTTGTAATTCAATATTCGCATCATACTTGATGTGCTCCGTGGCAGTAGCTGTTGGCTCAAAAGCTAAACTACCTACATAGAAAGCCAGTGACCAACGCTGTTGATCATTTAACTCACTAAAAGCACGCATAGCACTGCCATCTAAACCGTCGGAAATCGCATCGTAAAGTCCCAATAATGAACGATTCATTGCTCTTTCTTGATCGGTGAAATTGGTTGGCTCTGGTGACAATGATTTTGCCAGAGGCCCATCGCCTTGGCCTAAATCACCATGACAGGTCGAACAATTTTCGATAAACAGCTGTTTAACATGGTTTTTGGCTAATAGCTGTGTTGGTAACACTAATGCTGGAGACTGGCTTAATAACTGGTTACGTATTTTTTGGCTAAGCCCTTGAATAACATCCAGTGATGTTTTTTCTGCAATGGCTTGCTGTAATTGCAATGCATCGGCTGTTAATGAATTTGGCACATCATTGGCGAGCAGGTTAGTTTTTTCGATAATGATGCTAGCAAATTGTTGCATTTCAGCAAATTCATCAGGATTAGAGATACGACCTTCGGTCACCGCTTCTGAGTAATCAACACCAATGTATTCAGCTAATTGAAGAATTTGTCGTGTTTGTTTTAAGAGATCTTGCGATGTCTCTGGTGATATCTCTTGTGACGAGACTGCCGGGCTCTGTGCCCATAAAGAAGTTGAAAACACCGAAGTAATGACAATCAATAGGCATCTATTGAAGACCGAAGATGTGAGCTGTTGTCGCCATAACGTGAAGCTGCTTAAGAAAGTATTCAAGGTATTGCCTTAATAGGAATGAAGGAATTATTCTTTAAACTAAATTAAATAAATGATAATGATTTCTATTCTACTTTCTTGCTTGAGGCTAATCAATCACTCTGAAGGCTTGTTAGATAATACTGTCAGTGTAAAAAGCGATTTGAGATGAGATTGTTGACCATGGATAATTATTTCGAGACAGCATTCAAATAGATATTGTCTATTTATAACAATTAGATAATTGTTATATTGGTACCATATAAGCATTAGCCTTGTGCCTTGCTGATATACAATAGTCAGTATTAATTATTGCTGTTTGGTATAAGTGACCTTAGATGTTTATAACTGAAGGTTATGAAACAGCCTTTGTGCTGTTATCTGCATTTTATGGACTTACTGTAGGTTAACGATTGATGTGCCAATACGTATTATTAATAAAATACATGCCAAATTTGCTATCATAATTTCGACATCAGCCAGTCTCGAAATAATTATCCATGGCCGCTAATGATTTTTGTATCGATTGCTCAGGCTTGAGGTTAGCTAGGATTAGCACTACGCTAGTTACTAGCAAACTAAACCTGATATGTTAATGTTATTAAGTGTTATTGGAGTCGATAGATTGATAGAAATGAGGTCCATTATGATGAGTAACACTATGGTAAATAACCAATGACAACGCCAGTAAGTGCTTCGTTGTATGCTGATCTTCGCCTAATTGACATAGGTATGGAATTGTTTATTGAAATTCATTTTGCCAATGGTAAAACAGTGCAGTCACGTTCGAGCTTAATTGGTTATCAGGTTGGGCGGTTTATCTTGATTGAGTATCCCAATAAAGGTTTTTCTGAGGCTTATCAACATATGCTAGTGAATGCTGAAATTGTGGTAAGGGCGATGACGAATAGTGGTTTTAAAGACATTATTGCTTTTAAGTCGACCATATTCTCTGTGGTTAATCAACCGATTAGAATGCTGTGCCTTAGTGTGCCTAAAACCATCATCAAGAAAAAAGTCAGAGAGCAGTTGCGAGTTAATATCGAGCAAGAAGTGTTTATTATGCACAATGACAATAAAATCAGTGCAAAAATGCTCGACTTTTCTTCTACTGGCTGCTTACTGACGGTAGACGCCAAAACGGTGAATATTGAACAAGGCGAAGAGATACATGTGGCTATCTCTATTAACACTGATCTTTCAGGGATCTTAACGGGTAGCATGGTCAAAGTTCAAAACATTGAAGGTGTATTGAATATTGGGGTGAGGTTTTCAGATGAGCATCCACAATTAAAAGATAATATTTTCAGCTATTTTTTAGTCAGTTCAACTACAAAATCATGACCCTAAGTGAATCCTAGTTGTGGGCTATCCGTGTGAATCATCGTCCTTAAAAAAGATAAAAAAAAACGCATCAAAAGATGCGCGAAAATTCACAAGCAAACACGGTATTACAGCTTTTATTGTTAGTCTGAAAGTAGGCTAAAGGTAAGCTACCTTTAGCCTGTCTTTAGCCCTATATAGGCTAGCAAGCTGTTAATCTAAATAGTTTAAAATGCCTAATGCAGCATCTCGTCCTTCTGCTATAGCCGTTACAACGAGATCAGAACCTCGCACCATATCACCACCGGCAAACACTTTAGGGTTAGTGGTTTGGAAAGGGTTGTCGTCGGTTTTCTTGGCCTTAACTAATCCCCATTCGTTGGTTTCAATGCCAAAATCACTAAACCAAGCAGCAGGGCTCGCTTGGAAACCAAAGGCGATAATCAGCGCATCGGTTGCTAATACTTGCTCACTACCAGCAATGATTTCGGCGCGTTGACGTCCACTAGCATCAGCTTCACCCATTTGAGTTTCAACACATTCAATCCCGACTACTTGACCGTTTTCAGCTTTAATTGCCACTGGTTGACGATTAAATAAGAAGTTAACGCCTTCTTCGCGCGCATTTTGCACTTCACGGCGAGAGCCCGGCATGTTGGCTTCGTCACGACGATAAGCACATGTCACGCTCTTTGCGCCTTGACGAATGGCTGTACGCACACAATCCATTGCAGTATCACCGCCGCCCAACACCACCACATCTTTACCTTCAAGGCTTAAATACGGTGTTGCATCGTCGTGAGTACCCATAATGTGATGAGTATTGCCAATAAGATACGGTAACGCTTGAATCACGCCTTGAGCGTCTTCATTGGGCAGTTTAGCTTTCATGGCCGTGTAAGTACCCATACCCAGAAAGACAGAATCGTACTCGTCTAATAGGCTTTGAAAACTCACATCCTTGCCGACAGTCACACCCATTTTGAATTGAATGCCCATGCCTTCAAGCACTGAACGGCGAGTGGCCATAACATCTTTATCAAGCTTGAAAGAAGGGATGCCATAAGTGAGCAAACCACCAATTTGTGGGTATTTATCATACACCACGGCTTGCACACCATTACGAGCCAACACATCAGCACAGCCAAGACCCGCAGGACCCGCTCCAATAATGGCAACACGCTCTTTACGTGGCGTCACATCCTTCATGTTTGGACGCCAGCCTTGGGCAATTGCAGTATCGGTAATGTATTTTTCAACACTGCCAATGGTGACCGCACCAAAGTCGTCGTTTAAGGTACAAGCACCTTCGCATAAACGGTCTTGTGGGCACACCCGGCCACATATTTCTGGCAGAGTGTTGGTTTCATGCACCAAGTCTGCCGCTTCCATAATGCGACCTTCTTCTGCCAGTTTTAACCAGTTTGGAATGTAGTTATGCAGTGGGCACTTCCATTCGCAATACGGGTTACCGCAGTCAAGACAGCGATCGGCTTGTTGTTTTACTTCTGGTTGCGTAAACGGCTGATAAATTTCAATAAATTGTGTAGCACGTTTTTTCGCTTCAAGTTTAATGGGGTCTACTCGACCCACTTCTATAAATTGAAAGTCATTGCTCATAATAATTACCCTGCCTTTACTACTAATTCCGGACTCTTCTGCTCAATTTTTAGCAGGTCAGCAACGGCAATATTCTTTGGTTTAACTAATACGAAACAATCCAACCAGTTTTCAAAATCACTTAAAATCATATGAGCATGTTCACTGCCGGTTTCAGCATAGTGAGTTTCAATCAGGCCTTTTAAGTGTTGCTGGTGGATGGTCGATTCTAATTTTTGAGTATCGACCATTTCGGTGTTTACTCGGCGATTAAAGCGACCAAACTGATCAAATACATAGGCAAATCCGCCAGTCATCCCCGCACCAAAGTTGACCCCCGTTTTGCCTAGGATAACCACGATACCACTGGTCATGTATTCGCAACCATTGTCACCCGTTCCTTCAACGACCGCTATGGCCCCTGAGTTACGCACAGCAAAACGCTCACCCGCTTGACCCGCGGCAAACAGTTTGCCGCCAGTAGCACCATACAAACAGGTGTTCCCCATAATGGCACTGCGTTCACTTTGGAACGGGCTACCAATAGGTGGGTGAATAACGATCTTACCGCCAGACATACCTTTGCCGACATAATCATTAGCATCGCCGCACAGCTTAAGTTCAAGGCCAGGGCTATTCCATACGCCAAAGCTTTGGCCTGCACTACCGCTAAAGCCAAGTTTGATTGGTTGTTTTGCGCCTGCGACACCAATTTTAGTTGCAATATAACCAGATAATGCCGCGCCAACTGAACGGTCGGTATTGTTGATTGTATATTGACCTGAATACGGTTCACCCGCATCAACTGCAGCACTGCAATCTGCAACCAATGTTTGGTTTAACTTGCCAATATCAGATGGAGGGTTAATTTCTTTCCATGTGAGTGACGAGTTTGCCTGCACTTTGGGTTTATATAAAATTGGCGCAAGGTCAAGACCACGTTGCTTGTCTGTTTGACCTTCAAGTGTATATAACCAGTCGCTTCGTCCGACTAAATCTTCGAACTGAGTTACCCCTAATGCAGCCATCCATTCACGCACTTCTTGAGCCACAAATTCAAAGTAGGTCATGACACGTTCTGGTAAGCCGTGATAATGGTTTTCGCGTAAGTTTTTATCTTGGGTTGCGACACCTGTCGCACAGTTATTAAGATGACAAATACGTAAGTATTTACACCCAAGCGCAATCATCGGCACTGTACCAAAGCCAAAGCTTTCGGCACCCAATAAGGCTGCTTTAATAACATCGGTGCCGGTTTTTAACCCGCCATCCACTTGTAGACGGATTTTATGACGTAAACCATTTTCTACTAGCGACTGATGCACTTCCGCTAAACCAAGCTCCCAAGGAGAACCGGCGTATTTCACCGAGGTGATAGGGCTTGCGCCAGTGCCACCGTCGTAACCTGATATGGTGATCATATCGGCATAGGCTTTTGCAACACCGGTTGCAATGGTGCCAACACCGGGTTCTGATACTAGCTTGACCGACACTAAGGCTTTTGGATTGATTTGTTTTAAATCGAAAATCAGCTGAGCTAAATCTTCAATTGAGTAAATATCGTGGTGTGGCGGCGGTGAAATCAAGGTCACACCTGGACGAGCATGACGAAGTCCTGCGATTTCAACGCTAACTTTATGGCCAGGTAATTGCCCACCTTCACCCGGTTTTGCACCTTGAGCTACTTTAATTTGCAACACATCAGCGTTAACTAAGTAATGCGCGGTCACGCCAAAGCGACCCGATGCAATTTGTTTTATGGCCGAGTTACGTTCGCTATTGAAACGACGTGCATCTTCGCCACCTTCACCTGAGTTTGAGCGTCCACCAAGACGGTTCATCGCAACCGCTAACGCTTCATGAGCTTCAGGGCTTAATGCACCGATACTCATGGCTGCGCTATCAAAGCGAGAGTAAAGCTTTTCAGCGCCTTCTACCGTGTCTATTTCAATGGCGTTAAGTTGACCTTTAATACCAATTAAATCACGTAAAGTGGCCACTGGGCGATCATCAACTAAGTGAGTAAACTTTTTGTACTCAGCGTAGTTTTTGTCTTTTAATGATGCTTGTAAGGTATTCACCACGTCTGGATTAAAGCAGTGATATTCACCACCTTCAACGTACTTTAATAAACCACCTTGTGGTAACGGTACATGGGCTCGATAGGCGGCGGTATGGAGTATTTTCTGGTCATCGGCAATATGGTTAAAACTGACACCTTCAATACGGCTTATCACGCCTTTAAAACATAACTCAATCACATCACTGGCTAAACCCACAGCTTCAAATTGTTGGCTACAACGATATGAACCTACGGTACTAATGCCCATTTTAGACATGATTTTACGTAAGCCTTTTTCAATGCCGTAACGGAAGTTAAGCATTAAATGGGTTACATCATCGACTTGATGCAGTTTTGCCATCGCTGAAATAGATTCATAGGCGAGGTAAGGGTAGATAGCCGTGGCACCAAAACCAATTAATACCGCAAAATGATGCGGATCGCGTGCTGAAGCTGTTTCAACAATAATGTTAGTGTCGCAACGTAGGCTTTTATCGACTAATCGAGTTTGCACAGAACCCACAGCCATAGCGGCAGGGATAACTTGAGCACTTTTCGCTACTGCACGGTCAGACAATACTAACAATGTTGTGCCGCTGCGAGCTAAGCGTTCAGCTTCGTCGGTAATACGGCGAATAGCCTGCTCTAGTGTTTCATTGGCATCATAGTTTAAATCAACTGTGTTGGCGCGATAGTTAGTGCTGTCTAATCCCAGTAACTGATTAAAATCACTGAATAACAAAATCGGTGAATTGAACATCACTCGGTAAGCATTACCGGTGGTTTCGCTAAATAGATTTTGCTCGCGACCGACGCAAGTGGCTAACGACATCACGTGTTTTTCACGTAATGGATCAATAGGCGGGTTGGTTACCTGAGCAAATTTTTGACGGAAATAGTCGTATAGTGAACGCGACTTTTTCGACAATACTGCCATAGGCGTATCATCACCCATTGAGCCAATGGCTTCTTCACCTTTGCTCGCAAGTACCCAAATAACTTGTTCTAATTCTTCACGGGTAAAACCAAACTGTTTTTGATATTGCAGTAATGTTTTACTATCAAAACCACTTGAACCTTGTTTGGTTGGAGCCATTTCCTCAGCAGGGATCAATGTCTGACTGTTTTTAGCCATCCACTCTTTGTAAGGATGACGACGCTTTAAGTCATTATCAATTTCAAATGAATGATACAAACGACCATTCAAGGTATCGAGTACTAGTAACTCACCGGGCCCAACGCGGCCTTTTTCGATCACTTCATCGGCGGAATAATCCCAAATACCGACTTCAGACGCTAAGGTGAGGATACGATCCTTGGTTATAACGTAACGAGAAGGGCGTAGACCGTTACGATCTACCGCACAGGCAGCATGGCGACCATTGGTCATTACAATGCCTGCAGGGCCGTCCCACGGCTCCATGTGCATTGAGTTAAAATCATAAAAGGCTTTTAACTCGTCATCCATTTCAGGATTTGATTGCCATGCAGGTGGAATAAGCAAGCGCATGGCTCGATATAAATCCATCCCTCCAGATAACAACATTTCAAGCATATTGTCTAAAGAAGACGAGTCTGAACCTGTTTCGTTAACAAAAGGGGCGGCTTGTTGTAAATCTGGTAGTAAAGGCGAATTAAACTTATAGGCGCGCGCTCTTGCCCATTGGCGGTTACCGGTAATGGTATTGATTTCGCCGTTATGAGCGAGGTATCGAAACGGTTGAGCTAATGGCCACTTTGGCGATGTGTTAGTTGAAAAGCGCTGGTGGAATAAGCAAATCGCACTTTTCAAACGAATATCTGCTAGGTCGGTATAAAATGATGGCAGATCTGCTGGCATCATTAAGCCTTTATAGACAATGACTTGTCCAGAAAGGCTGGCGACATAAAAGTCTTTGTCATCGGTGATCTGTTGTTCAAGACGGCGACGAGCCATATATAGGCGACGCTCAAGATCTTTTTCCCGCCAGCCTACCGGCGCGTTGATCAATACTTGATAAATTTGTGGCAAGCTTTCCCGGCCAATCTCCCCCAAGACATCCGGATTAATCGGTACTTTACGCCAGCCAGCGACACTGAGTGTTTCTCGTTGTAGTTCTTTTTCTAAGATAAACTTCGCTTCATCAGCGCGTTGCTCATCTTGGCTGAGAAATAGCATACCTACGGCAAACTTTCGGCTTAAATGCCAATCGTTTTCTGCCGCAATAGCTTCAAAAAAATCTGTAGGCATTTGCATTAATAAACCACAGCCATCACCTGTGCGTCCGTCAGCTGCAATACCACCACGATGCTTCATTCGATCGAGACCATGAATCGCGGTACGCACAATGCGGTGACTCGCGTCGCCGTCCATTTGTGCAATCAAACCAAATCCGCAATTGTCACGCTCAAAACTGGGATGATACAAGCTCATACAAAAAACCCCCTAAACCTCTACTTGATACGACTCGGGGTAAATTTGAAGAATATCCATAGATATGCACCCGAACCATTCAAATTAAACTGAGAATGAATAAAGGTCAAACCAAAAAAATGCAACAAACTGAAATATTATTACTAAAAAAACGTTATAAGCCACCAACCTTACGTTAACGTAAACTGTGATATATCACCTATAACGTTCTGAATAAAAAGAATTTTAGAAAATATTCAAACAATTGTTTACCTTTTTGCAACAACAACAGGGAATTATTTTTGAAATAAAAATAGTGAATTTTATTTCAAATACAGTCTTTGGGTAAAAAATTATTCTAAATGACTAAATATTCATTTTAGGTGATGTATAAATTACTTAAATTGTTTTAAACGTTTTTTGAGTTTGTGCACAACTTTAGCGAGCGCTTGAATTGATAGAGCATTTATTGATTTAGCACCAAGACAGATGTTTACCGTCTGACTACACTGGCGAACTTTGGAATGATGATGAGAGTAAGTTGTGGGTTTAGATGATTACGTTAATACGTTTGGGGCACATTGCAAACATTTATATGGCCAAAGAGTAAAAAAATTAACTATTGATGGCCAATTTACCTGTCCCAATCGAGATGGCACGTTAGGGGTAGGCGGTTGTACTTTTTGTAATGTTGTTTCATTTAGTGGCGAACAAGGTAGAGAACAGCCGATTGCGATGCAGTTAACCGAAGGTAAAGTACGCGCCCAATCTGCAAAAAAATGTACTACCTCTGCGGATATTAATTCTATTCCTACCGCTAAATACATCGCTTATTTTCAAGCTTATACCAGTACTTACGACGAGTATAAAGTGCTAAAGCAAAAGTATGATCAAGCACTTGAAGATGCCGATATTGTCGGGCTTCATATAGGCACTCGTCCTGACTGTGTACCCGATGAAGTACTTGATTTACTCGTTGAGTATCAACAAAGAGGTATTGAGGTGTGGTTGGAACTTGGCCTACAAACGGCCAATAATCACACGTTAAAACGGATTAATCGTGGTCACCAATTGTGTGAGTATCGTCAGACAGTTAAAAAGGCTCGCGATAAAGGCATTAAGGTGTGTACCCATCTAATATTAGGGCTGCCGGGTGAAACATCTGCTGATTATTTTAATAGTTTACAAACCGTATTAGGAATTGGCGTTGACGGACTAAAACTGCACCCTTTGCATATTGTAGAAGGCAGTATTATGGCGAAACAATGGCGCTATCATCCTATGCCGCTAATAAGTCTTGAAGAGTATGCCTATGAGGCGGCAAAACTTATCCGCCACACCCCAAAAGAGATTATCTTTCACCGCGTAACCGCCTATGCCAAAAAACCAATGTTACTCGCCCCTCATTGGTGCGCATTTAGATGGGATGGACTAGTGGCCATTGTGGATGAGCTTAAAGAATACGGTGGCCAAGGCAGTGCATTAATGTTTAGCCAAAGTAAAACGGCCTAGTGTGGTGTATTTAGGCAGATATATTATGTCTCTGTTGAATATGGACAAAGTAAAGATAGCGCTAGGTTTTGTGAAGATGTATCAGACTAATCGCTATTATTAGTTATAAATTGGACGAAACATTACCAAAGTGAGTGTTTTTTAAACATTGGTAATACCAGTTGAGTAGTTATGTTGTAAAAATGTGATTTTTTACCATTAAATAGCGGCTAAATATTAGCAAGCCTTGCATAGGGTATTTTACTCGGTATCATATTTGTAATTTTATAGAGTTAGATTTTGATAGAGGTGCCTTTATGGCCACAACGCAGTTAGACTCAATATTGGATCTCAATACGCTTGAGCAATATATCAGTGCCATTGGTGCTGGAACGTTATTGAAAAGCGTAGTGTTATTCGAGCAGTTAATGCCTGAGTATGTCAGTAGCCTAGTGAAAGCTGGCGATGCAAATGATAAAGAAACGTTATGTGCAGAAGCTCATAAATTTAAAGGTGCAGCAGGATCTGTTGGCCTTAAACGCATTCAGCAATTTTCACAGTTACTACAACACGGTGAAGAAGCTAAATGGGAAACAGAACATAAAGTATGGCTTGCTGAAATCGTTGCGCATGCTGCACAAGATTTACAACAACTGAAAGTTTACTTAGAAGCGAAAGCGTAATTACGAGTAGAGTAGGCAGCATAATCAGTTTAGATTAACATCTACATTAGTGCCTACAATCGGTTTGTTGAAATGCCTCTTTATTGAAGAGGCATTTTTTATGGCCGTTTGTTCAATATTGACCATCAGTGTCTTGTTATTTTGGCTAAATTAATTCATTATTTGAATTAATATGGATAAGGGTAATCGTTTATATGAAAAATCTTCCTAGCCTCAAGAACCTTTATTATTTGGTTCATTTACATCAAGAGCAAAATTTTAATCGTGCTGCTAAGATGTGCTTTGTGAGTCAATCGACTTTATCTAGTGGTATCCAAAACCTTGAAGAACAACTGGGTTATCAGTTGATTGAACGTGATCATAAATCATTTATGTTTACCGCTATCGGTGAAGAAGTGGTTGAGCGTGCTCGAAATATTTTAACTAATGTTGATGACTTAGTTGAATTAGTGAAAAATCAAGGCGAACCGATGACCGGAGAAATTCGTTTAGGCTGTATTCCCACTATCGCGCCTTTCTTACTTAGCCGAGTCGTTAAGTTATGTCAGCAAGACTACCCCAAACTCAGTTTGTTATTAAAAGAAGACACGACCGAGCGTCTATTAGATGCCTTAGCAAAAGGTGAGTTGGATTTATTAATATTAGCGTTACCTGTCGACACCAGTGGTTTTCATAGCATGAAAGTCGGCATCGATCCGTTTAAAATGGTGATGCATAAAGAGGTATCGCAACAATTTTTGCAACCCATTGACTATCAAAAAATGCCAGACGAAAGCATTTTTTTACTCCAAGCTGAACATTGTATTACCGGTCACGCGATAACAGCATGCCAATTGGGTGATAGTGCCAAAATCAATCCATTTGCTGCAACCAGTTTGCATACCTTGGTGCAGATGGTAAACAGTAAATTAGGCACCACATTTTTACCCCAAATGGCCATTGATACCGGTATTTTAACTGATACTGATCTTGTTGCAATGGATCCGCCGGGTGAAGCTCCTTATCGTGATATTGGCTTAGTTTGGCGTCAAACTACCAGCCGTATTTCAACGTTTAGAACCTTAGGCTTAGCGATTCAACAAAAGCTGCTAGCACAATCGTTACCAGGTTAACCGCAACTTGGGATAAATGAGATATGGGATGAATCGATAAAATGGTTTATTTCAGGTTAGCAATATCAAAGGTGCGATTTGTGTCGTTAATAAGGCTATTGAAGCGTCAATAGCCTTTTTGTTATCTGTCGCGTAGCAATGTGCGTTTCAGGCATGTTTATGATTGAAATTGAGCTTAACTAAATTCAATTAACCTCAGTTTTAGGCGTTGGTCAGTTTTATCGGTGCAACACCATACACTTCAGTCGGATGTTTTTTACCTTTAAGCATGATTGGGCCTAAATCAGTCAGGTCATATTGACTATTTTGCTGCTCAAGTCGATGTACCACATCTCCAGATAGCAACATTCTTTGACCGAGCGGATTACATTGGTCTTGTAGCCGTGCCAAGGTATTTAATACATCACTGAAAAAACTAATCTCTTGCTTATGTACGCCGACTACCGCTGCTACAACTTGGCCACAATGCGCCGCAGCTTTAAATTTTGGCACAAAACCATATTGTTGTTCAAAGTATTGCCTTTGCCACTGCAATTGCTGGCAAAATTCGAAATAGATATTCATACAACGGTCTTGTTTAATACCTTGCTCTAATGGCCAGTGGATAAGTACGGCATCACCCATGTAACGATAAATTTCAGCTTCATTATCGGTTACTGTGTCCGCTAACATGCTAAAGCTATCTTGAATTAGGCGGCTAAAGCGGTAATCACCTAAGGTTTCTGCATGAGCTGTTGATGAGACCATATCGATAAATAAGAATAATTGTTGCTCGTAACGTGGTTTGTGGTATTTGCCAAGGCCTATATTGAGCAAGACTTTAGGGCCAACCAACAGCGACATTTGTTCGATAAAAGCTAAGCTGACCCTTACCACAACAAGATAAACCACTAATGCCTGAAACGATGGGCTATAAATAATCTGCACTGTGAGCATTTGTCGTAATGTCACCATGTGGTTCTCTATGGCCCACATGTTTAAAAATTGTGTCACATACGCCAAGGTTGTTGCCCCAAGGAGCAAAAACAATCCTTTAAACACCACTGAAAATAAATAAGGTAAACGGCTGATGGCGCTAAAATCTGCAATGAGATTGGACATCCAATGCAAGCCGCCAAATACAACACCCATCATTATGGCAAGCGTGGCGAGATCGGCATTGCCAACAGCCCATTCAGGCAGTTGCGATGATTGTGAGTAGCGAAAAAAAACGAAAGAAGCCATTGCTACACACCAGGCAAAAATAGCGAACAATAATTTTTGAGTTTGACGGCGTGCTTTCACGGAGGATGTGGTTGCCCAAATGACTTAGTATATAAGGGGGGTAGTCTATAGAAAATTTGCTTACATGTGATAGTTTATTTGTGATTTAGATCAATAGAAGTGAAGAAATATGTGCACTAACGCAAAGTTTTTTCAACATTACTAGGGCTTGTTGAACTTTAGTGGCTGAAATTTGTTCGAGATAAACGGCTTGTTATTTATTTAACAAGGCGGCATAAATATTAGAGACGAAACTTCCAATTAGGCTAACGGTTTGTAACCAATTTATTCGATAAAGATTAAAAACACCCTTTAGCCGGTTCGTTTGAGCTGCATTTGTGGTTTGTTTCTGTGTGTTATCGCTTACTCATGTTGTATCACGAGATGTCGTAAGCTCTGCTTTGTAAAACATTGCCATGTACCACTAAAAAATTGATGTTAATGATCAACAGACCCTAGATACCAAGCAAAGTAACAACGGCAGATTATGAAAAGGCATTGGTTAATATCTGTTGAGTAAAATCAATTTTAAGGTAAAAGCCTCGGGGATTAGATAACTGAATGCTGCCGTCTTCGGCGATGCTTTCGGTGAGTATTTTGCTATTAGCTGCTTTTGGACGTAATTGCAGTACTTCACCATGACGTGCAGTAATTTTATCAACTTGACCTAGTGCAATTAACTCCATTATCTCTTCCCAATCTTGTTGCAACTGTCCGGCTTGTGTCGTATTCGGTTGCCACAATATGGGGGTGCCTATACGACGATCACCGACTGGGATACTACGTTCGCCTTCAATAGGAACCCATAACACTCTCTGCAATTTATGATAAACCAAACTGTTTTCCCAAGTCATACCCTGAATGTTTGTCAGCGGTGCCACGGTGACATAAGTGGTCTCAAGCGGTTTGCCTTTGCGATCAATCGGGATCGTTTTGAGTTCAACTCCTAAATGTAAAAAGTCTTGTTCAGGCTTTGATCCTGCCAGCGCGCCTAATTCAGATTCAATCAGTTGGCCTACCCAACCTTTATCTCGGCGTAAATCGGCTGGTACAATGATGTCATTATCGGCCGCAATATCAGCTAAACGAATGCCAGCCATATTGTGCGCTCTTTGCATTAATTCGATTATATCTAATGGCGATGATTTAGCCATGGATGAGTATTTTCCTCTGGAAAAAAGAATGAATAGACGATCAAAATCAACAGGCTATGCTATCAAGTAATATTCGTCGAGAACAAGTTTAGTTAGTTATTTGCGATGTGGTTGAAAAACGACCAGGTTTTAGTTGGTTAAAGTTATTTGATTGAATTCCTTTGTAATCGGTTGTTTTAAAAGTTCTTTTTAGGTTGTGGTTGTTTTTATATTATACTTGTCCCGAGTTACACTCGTTTTTCCCCTACATTTCACACATACTTATCCACAGATTTAATGGATAAGTGTAATAAAACCTGTCTTTAACTGATTAAAAACACCAAGTCAACGCAATAAAACAGCTTTTTAGCGGGTTTAATTTAAAATAAGCCTTGTTATTTGTGTATAACTTAAGTTGCTAAATGAGTGATTGGCTATCTTAATTGGTGTTGTTTGTTTTTTGTACGATAGCGGCGATTTGCTATAATGTTAATTTACAATTTTTTTTAAGTTACTAATTATATTGCAGTATATTATAATAAAAAGCAGTTTACCTTAGAAAGGGTGCAACTAAATTTTAGCCTGTTATCAAGCTTTAGCAAAGTTTCGAACAGAGATATCCACAGATTTTGTGGATAATCCACAGGGTAGCTTGGTTTAATTGTTGATAATTTTGATTTATTAACATTGTTATTCAATTATCCACAGTAAATAGAGGTTTGCCGATAGGCATGCTTTGTGAAACAATCAGACGATATAAAATTTGTTATTTTTGGAGTCCATGTGATTGATAGCGACGGCTTTCGCGCAAATGTGGGCATCATTATCTGTAATAAATTTGGACAAGTTATGTGGGCCAGACGTTTTGGTCAACATTCATGGCAGTTTCCACAAGGTGGGTTAGATGATGGCGAATCAGTAGAAGAAGCCATGTATCGCGAACTTTACGAAGAAGTGGGACTCAGACCTGAGCATGTTCAAATTTTAACATCCACTCGATCTTGGTTACGTTATCGGTTACCCAAGCGTTTGGTACGCCAAGAAAGCAAACCTGTTTGCATTGGCCAAAAACAGAAATGGTTTTTACTACAATTGAAAGGTCACGATAATACTATTAACTTGAATTCTTCTGGTCATCCTGAGTTTGATGATTGGCGTTGGGTGAGTTATTGGTATCCTGTTCGTCAGGTTGTGTCTTTTAAGCGCGACGTATATAGAAAGGTAATGAAAGAGTTCGCATCGACGACATTAGCGCTGCAAACGCGCGAGTTTAGTAAAAAACGAAGCAAACAACGGAGTTAACTGATTTCAAAGAGGATTGAAACAGTGTTAAATATGCTCAGGGATATCACTCAAGCTGTTGCCAGAGCCAGCAGCCTTGAAAGTGCATTAAATATATTAGTGTCACAAACTCGATTAGCGATGGCTACCCATTGCTGTTCTATTTATATCCTTGAACAACAACATCTAGTGTTATCCGCTACCGAAGGTTTACAACAATCTGCCGTTGGCCGAGTGAGCATGCCATTATCGCAAGGTTTAGTAGGCTTAGTTGCTGAGCGTGAAGAAGCCGTTAATCTTGCCGATGCCCGTATTCATCCTCGTTTTAAATTATTTCCCGAAGCTGAAGAAGAAGAATATCGTGCATTTTTGGCTGTGCCGATTATTTTTCAAAAACAGGTTGTGGGCGTTATTGTGGTGCAACAGCCAGAAGCCCGTCAGTTCAGTGAAAGTGAAGAAGCATTTTTAATGACCTTAGCCGCTCAGTTGGCGGTGGTTGTGCGCAGCTTGAAACACAAAGCGGCTGTTACTAATGTGCAACAGCAAGTGGTTTTCAGTGGTGTTAATGCATCAAGTGGTATTGCGATTGCTCATGGCCTGGTATTAGGCGGTGTTATTTCTCTGGAACAACCCGAGGTCAGCTGCTTCGATATAGATGTTGAAATTCAGCGCTTAAAGTTGGCCATGCAGCGTTGTAAAGACATGTTGTCGTCTATATCGCAACGTTTTGAGCGTGAAAAGTCTGCTGATGTGGCCTCTATCTTTACCGCATTTCAATTATTGCTAGACGACTCTAGCCTTGGTGGTGAATATGCCCGTGAAGTCGCTTTAGGCTGGCAGGCTGAGTCTGCGGTGAGCCGAGTGTCATTGCGCTATATCAAACAGTTTTTAGAAATGGAAGATCCATATCTAAAAGAGCGCGCCAGTGATATTCGTGAGCTTGGGCAAAAACTACTTCGACAGCTTATTGAACCGGGTCGGTTAGAGTTAGAGCCAGATAAACCGGTTATTTTAGTCGCTAAAGAAGTGGATGCCACTTTATTGGCTGAGTTTCCACGGCAAAAACTCGCTGGTATTGTCACTGAACGTGGTGGGGTTAATGCCCATGCGGCTATTTTAGCGCGAGCCTTGGGTGTACCTGCCATTGTTGGCGTTGATGATGTGTTATCAATCGACATCGATCAAAAACTATTAGTCCTCAATGCGAATCGTGGCCAGCTATTGGTATCGCCATCGCCAGCAGTGATTGAAGAGTACCAATTACTGATTGATGCCGATGTTGAAAAGCAAAAGCAATTTTCTGCCGAATTAAACCTACCATCAGTGACTACAGATGGTCAGCGGATCCATTTGTATTTAAATGCAGGTTTATTGAGTGGTATCGCTTCTGAAATTGCTGAATGCGCAGATGGTATTGGGCTGTATCGAACTGAAATTCCCTTTATGCTCCATCAACGCTTTCCGAGCGAAAGTGAACAAATCAATGTATATCGTCAGGTATTGAGTGCCGCTGGTGATAGACCTGTTGTGATGCGTACATTGGATGTTGGCGGCGACAAACCGTTACCGTATTTTCCAATTAAAGAAGACAATCCGTTTTTAGGTTGGCGTGGCATTCGTTTATCGCTTGATCATCCTGAGTTGTTTTTAGTGCAATTGCGCGCGATGCTGCAAGCTGCTGGAAACGGCAATCAATTACAAATATTACTACCAATGGTGAGTAATCTGGATGAGATAGATCAAACATTAAAATATTTAGAGCAAGCGTTTACCGAACTAAGCCAAGAACTAAAGACTATTTTAGTGAGGCCGAAGGTCGGCGTTATGCTTGAAGTTCCTGCATTGTTGTATCAATTGCAAGATGTGGCAAAACGGGTCGACTTCGTGTCGGTGGGCAGTAACGATTTAACGCAATATTTACTGGCCGTCGATCGTAATAATCCGAGTGTGAGTTCGTTATTTGATAGTTATCATCCAGGTATTCTTAGGGCACTTAAACGAGCTGTCGATGAGTGTAAATTGTATGATTTAGATGTGAGTGTTTGTGGTGAACTTGCTGGTGAACCTTATGGTGCACTGCTTTTAGTCGCAATGGGCTATAACAAACTTAGTATGAACCAAGGCAGCTTAGCCAGAATCAATTTTTTACTCAGGCGTGTATCAAAGCAAGAGCTCACTGAGTTATTAGGATCTATTTTACAACAGTCAAATGGAAACCAGGTTCGCGGCTTGTTAGCCAGTTTCTTGCGAAAACATAACCTTTTAGATTTAATCAACATCGATTAGCAGTACGATTGAATCTGCTTCGGAAAACCTTAAATGATTTTCCTAGTGGTTCGTAACATAATCAAGCGTCATTTTAAGGATGTCATCGTGGATAGTTTACTGCAGGTATTTTTAATTTGCCTTGTTTTAGGTTCTGTCGTGGGTTTTTTGGCTGGGCTGTTAGGTATTGGTGGTGGGTTAATTATCGTACCTGCGCTATTGTATATTTTACCTTCAGTAGGTATCAGTTCAACCCAAATTACTCATGTCGCTATCGCTACGTCACTGGCATCGATTATTTTAACGTCTATGTCATCAGCCACCGCGCATCACAAACGTGGAAATATACCTTGGGAGCTATTTAAGCCTATATTTCCGGGTATTGTAATAGGGTCGTTAGCATCAGCTTTTGTGTCTGAGCAAATTGCATCAGATGATTTGCAACAGGCTTTTGCTATTTTTGTGGTGTTAATGGCTGTACAAATGGCATTTCCGTTTAAAGTCAAAACGGGTGGCAGTATGCCAAATTTTGCCGTGTTACTGGTGATATCGACAGCGATAGCGTTAATTGCTGGTTTAATGGGCATTGGTGGCGGGGTTCTGCTGGTGCCATTTTTAAGTTATTGCGGTTTGCAAATGCGTCAAGCTGTTGGGTTTTCGTCGGCAACCGGGATGCTTATCGCAGTATCCGGTACCATTGGTTACATTATCGCAGGTTTCGATGTACCCAATTTACCCGAGGGCTCGGTTGGGTTTATTTATTTGCCGGCATTAATCGGCATTATCATTAGTTCCATGTTGTGTGCGCCTATTGGCGTAAAAGCGGCGAGTTCTTGGCCGACACCAGTATTGAAAAAAATATTTGCTTGTTTGCTTGTTGTGGTAGGGCTAAAACTACTATTAAGTTAATTCTAAATTGTTCTAAATGATTACAAAAACGCCTTTGTTCAAGTAGTTGAACAAAGGCGTTTTTAGTTAACCTAACAGCTATTACACAGCGAAAGGATACTTAATCGCATCGTGATGTTGATAGTCTTCAACGCTAAAGTCATCCAAGGTTACCCAGGTTTCGATGTCTTTTAGGGTTTTAATCTTTGGATTGATGATTAACTTAGGCGATGCAAAGGGTTCACGCGCGAGCTGAACATCTCGCATTGGTTCGAGTTGATCTTCGTAAATATGAGCATTGACTATCTTATGGTATGCCTTACCCGGTTTATGGCCAGTAATCTGAGCCATTAACGCAAGCAATACATATACTTGTACCATATTAAAGTTTAACCCTAGTGGAACATCACAACTGCGTTGTGTGCTGTTAAGGTATAAAGTATCACCGAGTAATGAAAAATGGTGCTCGTACATACATGGCCGTAAGCAGCCTAAGTCAAATGCGCCAGGGTGCAAGAAGGTTAAAATTTCACCACGATTATCTATACCGTTACTGAGATCATCGACGATTTGTTGCAGTAAATCGACATGGCCACCATCAGGCTTTGGAAATGCACGCCCTAACGCTCCGTATATCAGTCCCATATCATCGGGCCCTTTACGGTTTGGGTTATCTAGCCATGCTTGGTTTTCATTGGCGTTAGCGTCCCATGTTTTAGTGCCTAATGCCCTAAAATCGGCCGCATTTTGGTAGCCACGTAAATAACCGAGGATCTCCGCTATGGCAGACTTCCAGAAGCTTTTACGTGTGGTCACCAAAGGGAATTGATTGTTACCAACATCATAAACTAAGTCGGCATTAATGACAGTTAGGCACTTTTTGTTTGTTCGTGCATTATTAACCCATTCGCCTTCTTCGACAATGCGTTTACACAGGTCTAAATACTGTTTCATTGGTCCCAATTCCTTTTTTGCTTTTATCGATTATACCTAATCAAGGCCGGCAAATCATTGCCAAATGAAATGCAGGTTCAATTAATTATTTTTACTTTTAGAGCTAACTTTACGATCGACACCTCGGTTAAGCCGAGTTAACATCAAGAAACAATCGATTATTATTGTTTGAACATATCAGATAGACTGATCCCATTGTTTTTTTAGGAGTGTTATATGGAACGAGCAATTAAGAACTTCTTAAGCCAAGAGTCTGCGGGTGGCATTTTATTAATCGTTGCCGTCGCATTGGCGATGATTTTAGCCAATTCACCGTTAGCGGGTGTATATCAAGATTTCTTAGGCACCGAAGTGCAGCTTAGAGTAGGTGATCTTGATATCGATAAGCCGCTTTTACTGTGGATCAATGATGGCTTGATGGCATTATTCTTTTTATTAATCGGTTTAGAAGTAAAGCGTGAATTACTTGAAGGTGCGCTATCGAGCGTAGCTAAGGCATCATTGCCCAGCTTTGCTGCGATTGGTGGCATGGTGTTTCCGGCATTATTTTACTTAGCATTTAATTACTCAAACCCAGAAACTCAGATCGGATGGGCTATTCCTGCTGCTACTGATATCGCCTTTGCGCTAGGTATTATGGCACTGCTCGGTAGTCGTGTGCCCGTGGCGTTAAAAGTGTTTTTGTTAGCACTGGCAATTATTGACGATCTAGGAGTCATTGTTATTATTGCTCTGTTTTACAGCACTGATTTATCAATGCTTAGTTTGGTTATTGCCGCGGTATCGATCGTGCTGATGGTCGCACTGAACAGGAAAGGAGTCAGTTCAATTCTGCCTTACGGTTTACTCGGTTTTATTCTTTGGGTTGCTGTATTGAAGTCTGGAGTACATGCGACATTGGCCGGAGTGATTATTGCATTTTGTATTCCACTTAGAGCAAAAGATGGTTCCTCGCCATCTGAGCATTTAGAGCATAAGTTGCACCCTTGGAGCACCTTTATGATCCTGCCGGTATTTGCTTTTGCCAACGCTGGTCTGTCATTAACTAATATGTCATTTGATACATTTGCTGAACCTATCACCCTAGGTATCATCATGGGTCTGTTGTTGGGTAAGCCGATCGGGGTGCTGTTATTTAGTTATTTAGCAGTAAAACTTAAGTTAGCTGAACTACCACCTGGGATTGGTTGGAGGCATATCATACCGGTTGCTGTTATGTGTGGTATCGGCTTTACCATGTCGGTGTTTATTGCTTCGTTAGCATTTGAGAACTCACCCGCTGCATTTGGTGATTATGCAAGACTAGGTATTTTAACAGGATCGTTATTTGCGGCTGTGATTGGCTACTTTTGGTTGGCCAAAGTATTGCCTGAAAATGGAGTAAAATCATGAAATTGAATAAATTAACCTTTGGAATACTACTGACCAGTTTTGTTATTCCTGTATCGGCTGAATCATTTAATGTTTGTTTAGAATCATCTGATTCACCGACTTGCCAAAGTTATCTAGAAGGTGTGGTAGATGGTGCACTAATGTATCGTGATGATTTGGCAAAGAAAAGAATAGATCCTAACGATTACGAGTCAAGAGCACTAAAATACCGAGCAGGAAAACGTTATCAATCGGCGAATTTGAATTATTGCGCTAGTCATATACCGGTGAAATCTGAAATTGTATCAGCACTCACAGAGCAGGTGTCGTTGAACAATGTCAATAACAGTGATGAGCTTGAGTCAGTGATCACTAGTTTGATGGATTGCCGACGGAGTCAGTAACTACGTCTTTACTTAACGCAGCCATTTGGCTGCGTTTTTTTATGACTAATCTTGGCTAATCAATATGGTGAACTATCTATGGTGAACTAATATTGTCGTTGATTGGTATAGATTAATGAGCAATAGAAGTAGCGGTTTATTTGCTATAGTAGTGTGAGTAAATTTTGTTAGGTTAATGATTGATATGCAGCATTTAAATTATAACCATTTATATTATTTTTGGATGGTACAAAAAAAAGGCTCAGTGACTAAAGCGGCTGAAGCATTGTGTTTGGCCCCGCAAACCATAACGGGACAAATTCGTGCATTAGAAGAGCGATTAAAAGGCACGTTATTTAAGCGTGTTGGTCGTAACTTAGTTGCTACAGAGTTGGGCGAATTAGTATTTCGTTATGCCGATAAAATGTTTAGCTTGAGCTATGAAATGCTCGATATACTTAATTATCAAAAAGATGATTCACTGCTGTTTGAGGTAGGTATTGCCGATGCTTTATCTAAAGCTTTAGTGAGTAGAGTGTTGTTAACTGTTATTCCAGATGATGGTTCGGTTCATTTGGCGTGTTATGAATCAACCCACGATAGCCTTATTGAGCGTTTACGTGAGCATAAGCTTGACATGATTTTATCTGATTGCGCTGGCGGCTCGTTGAAATTCCCTGAAATTTTATCGAAAAAGCTTGGTGAATGTGGTGTCAGTTTCTTCTCGGCTGAAGCGATTCCAGTCCCTTTTCCCGCTTGTCTTGAGCAGCGTAAATTACTCATACCGGGTAAGCGGACATCATTAGGACAACAGTTACACGGTTGGTTTGCTGAAAAAAGTCTTAATGTTAGTATCTTGGGTGAATTTGACGATGCCGAAATGATGAAAGCATTCGGCTATTTTAATCAGGGAATTTTTGTCGCACCGTCTATTTATCGTCATGATATACTCTCTCAAGGTATGGTGTTACTTGGTGAAACCACCGATATTAAAGAAGAGTACCATGTGATGTTCGCTGAGCGAATGATCCAACATCCGGCGGTAAAATCATTACTGGCAACGGATTTTAGTGATTTATTTGCAGGACGAGATCTACAAGTACAAGATTTTGAAAACCGTATAAGCTAGCTTGTGATATAGACATCAGGAGATTTGTGTTGGAATTAATGAATATAGCTCGTGTACGCTGGGCATGCCGCCGCGGAATGTTAGAATTAGATATATTGTTTCAACCCTTTGTCGAAGCCCAATACGAAGCCATGAGCGATGATGATAAAAACACTTTTATTCGTTTATTAGAGTGTGAAGATCCGGAGCTATTTGCTTGGTTTATGGGCCATGAACAATGTTCAGATCCATTGTTCGCCAATATGATAGTCAAAGTCCGTGGAAGAGCAGCACCTTAACCCGCCTGTTGATGTATTGGTCAGTACTAGCACTCATATGCAACAATTTGCATTGAGTGCTTCATTTTTGCAGCGTGGTGCCTTAGTGGTATCGTTTGCTGTTGTATTAACGAGCTTTTTAGCTTGGCCTTATTATCCTTCCTTGATATACCACGCCATTCAAATGTTGTTATTCGTTACCATTATCTTCATTTTTTTTTACAGCTGGCGCAGAGTATCTAGTTGGCGTTGTTTGCTTACTTTAGGTGACAAGGGGGCTGGTACATTATTGCAAGGTGAAAATGGAAGTCTCAATAAAATAACACTCACTAAAAAACCCTTTATCAGTCCATTAATGTGCATTATTTATTTACAACATCTTCAAACGGGCGAGAACAGAGTATTGCTGGTATGGAGTGATATGTTAGACGACACAGCATATCGTAATCTGTGTCGTCTATTATTAAGCCATTAATGATGTGAAGTTGAGTGACGTTGACAGCGTTTAACTGCTCGGTTGTAAAATGGTTGGTTTAGGATTGTCGATTTGTTCAGGATAATCAATATTATAATGAAGGCCTCGGCTTTCTTTTCGTTCCATTGCACATCGAATAATTAATTCTGCAACTTGTACCAAATTACGCAGCTCTAATAAATTGTTACTGACACGGAAGTTTGAATAGTACTCTTCAATCTCTTGTTGAAGCATCAAACATCTTCGTAGTGCTCGTTCTAATCGTTTATCTGTTCTGACAATACCGACGTAATCCCACATAAATAGGCGCAGTTCGTGCCAATTATGGGCAATAACGACTTCTTCATCAGAGTTAGTTACTTTGCTCTCGTCCCATAAAGGTATTGGGCAAGGCATCGGTATTTTATGCAACAAACCTTCAATATCTTGTGAGGCCGCACGGGCAAAGACTAAACACTCCAGTAGTGAATTGCTCGCCAGTCTATTAGCGCCATGTAAGCCTGTGTAAGCCACTTCGCCAATAGCATATAAGCCATTAATATCGGTTTGACCATGAAGGTCAGTCATCACACCACCACATGTATAGTGTGCCGCTGGAACCGCTGGAATTGGGTCTTTGGTGATATCAATACCCAATTCAAGACAACGTTGATAAATGGTTGGAAAGTGTTTAATGATAAAGTCAGCAGGTTTATGGCTGATATCTAAATACACACAATCAACACCTAAACGTTTCATTTCATAATCAATGGCGCGAGCAACAATATCGCGAGGAGCGAGTTCAGCTCTTTCGTCGAAATCGGGCATAAAACGGCTGCCATCAGGACGACGTAAATAAGCTCCTTCACCGCGTAATGCTTCCGTTAACAAGAAGTTTCTGGCATTAGGGTGAAATAAACACGTTGGATGGAATTGATTAAATTCCATATTGGCAATTCGACAACCTGCGCGCCATGCCATTGCAATACCATCGCCACTGGCAATATCAGGATTCGAGGTGTATTGGTACACTTTTGAGCTGCCGCCAGTTGCTAACGCAACAAATTTGGCTCTGACGGTTTCTACATGTTCCTCATCGCGATTCCACACATAAGCACCAAGCACACGGTTACCCGGTCGATGCAATTTACGCGTGGTGATTAAATCAATCGCATTGTAACGTTCAAGCACTTGTATGTTTGGGTGAGCGATTGCACGTTCTTGTAATGTAGTTTGTACCGCTTTACCGGTAGCATCGGCAGAATGCAGAATACGACGATGGCTATGCCCACCTTCACGGGTTAGGTGGTAGGGGGCTGTACTATTATCGACTCCAGCTAAGGTTTCTTCTTTATCAAATGCCACGCCACAATTAATTAACCATTGCATTGCACTTTTGGCATTTTCTGCGGTGTAGGTCACAACTGATTTATCGCATAATCCGGCGCCAGCGATTAAGGTATCGTTGACGTGGGACTCAATTGTGTCGCCTTCATCGAAAACAGAGGCGATTCCACCTTGAGCGTATAATGTTGACCCTTCTGATAATGGGCCTTTAGAAAGAAGAATTACTTTTGATTTTTCAGCAAGATGTAGTGCTAAAGTTAGTCCTGCAGCACCGCTGCCGATGACCAAAATGTCAGATTGGTGTTCAACTGCTTGTTTCATCAGGTATCATGGTGTGGCTATGTGGTTTGATCATAGTAAATCAAATTACTACGACAGGGTACTTTTACAGCGTATTTTATTGTGATTTTGCTTAGATATTTTGTTTATATGTAAAATAAATTAATTTTTTTTAATTCAATATCGAACTTTCTTCATATCAGTAGGTCTACTCATATGAACAGGATTCGAGCGACTGAGAAATCAGTATTACAGATTTAGGAGTAGTCGGCTCGGATGAGTGGACAATATAGTGATCAACAATTAGTTGAGCGAGTACAGCAAGGCGATAAAAATGCATTTAACCTGTTAGTGCTGAAGTATCAAAATAAAGTGATGAGTTTGATTTCTAGGTATGTACGCAATCAAGCGGATGTAGCGGATGTGACACAAGAAGCCTTTATTAAAGCGTATAGAGCGTTAGCAAATTTTCGTGGTGAAAGTGCATTTTATACTTGGTTGTATCGTATTGCGGTAAACACCGCAAAAAACCATCTTACATCGCAAGGGCGCAGAGCACCTGCAAACGATGTTGATATAGAAGATGCAGAATATTATGAAGGCAGTGATGCGTTAAAAGAGTTTGCATCACCAGAGCGATTATTAATGAAAGATCAAATGAGTAAAGTGATCTTTGATACGCTCGACACTCTGCCTGAAGAGTTAAAAATGGCAATATCGCTCAGAGAGCTAGAAGGAATGAGTTATGAAGATATTGCTAATATAATGGATTGCCCTGTTGGCACGGTAAGATCGCGTATCTTTCGTGCTCGAGAAGCAATCGACAAACAGCTCCAGCCTTTGCTGGAAAAGTAACAGCCTTAACCTTAGATAGGTGAATAATGCTTAAATCAAGTCAAGAGTGGGTATCTGCAGCAGTTGATGGTGAAGCCGATGATAAAACATTGGCGCAGCTTTCTGCCGACGTTGATTCACATGATGAATGGCAACGCTATCACATGATAGGCGATGCAATGCGCGGCGAGTTGCCGACAGCCATTGACTTAGACCTTTTTGCTAGCATCACTGCAGCAATTGAGCTTGAACCGACAATTATTATGCCTCAAGCCAAGCAAAGTGAATTAGTCGAGCCAATTAGCACTCCACAGCAAGTTGCAGTGGGTTCAAACGTGGTGCCATTTTTCAAACAGTTTGGCCAATATGCTATTGCAGCAACAGTTGCTATGGTGGCCATTGTTGGGGTGCAAAATTATAACCAAACCAGTGATGCAGAGTCACCGTTACCGGTATTAATGACTCGTCCTTTAGTGGGGAGTGTGTCACCGGTAAGCTATCAGACTGGTGCGGTACAAAATCAACAAAGCTATTCTAATGAGCAAGTTATAGAACAGCGTCGCCGTATTAATGCTTATATCCAAGATCACATGTTACAACAACGCTTGAATCCAGGTGTTGCTGTTGATGATAATAGCGTGCAAGATGCCGCGGTAAATCCATAATCCGCCGGCAGAACCTTGTCTTACCATGTTAGGAGTTAGCTTGCGCCTTATCCTGCTAGCACTGTTAGTGTTAACCTTTCCAACACACGCTGAAGAAGATTTATCTGCTAAAGCTTGGCTTAAGAATATGAGCCAAGCAATGCACGATAAACAATACAAAACCTCTATTATTCAGCTACAAGCCGACCATATCCGTCCGCTTGTTTACATTCATGGCATTGTCGATAATAAAGAAGTCGCTTTACTTGAATACCTTAATGGTCCGCCGAAAAATGCAGTGCGAGTGGGTAATACGGTTACGTTTATAGAACATGACCAACCGGCTTACAGTGTGGTAGCGCCTCGTATTCAGGGAATTTGGCCAGCAGCTTTAGCGGGAGATTTAAGCCAGCTTGAAAAAGGCTATCAGTTTGTTATTGGTGGTCGAGGGCGTATTGCTGGACGTCCTGGACAAATGATCCGTTTACTCGCCAATGATGACAATCGTTATGATGCTCAAGTGTGGATTGATATGGACACTTATTTGCCATTACGTTTTGACTCCCTCAATAAAGAAAAACAATTACTTGAACAAACCATGGTCATTGAGCTGATTGAATTAACCGAACCTGCGAACATTTTAATTGAAGCAGCAAAGCAAGAGTGGCCAGCAGTGATGAACCAAGCGGAACGCACGGATGGTAAAAACTGGCAATTTACTTGGTTACCAGAAGGATTTGATGTGGTTGTTCGCGATCATCATCGCTTGATAGGTATTCACGAGCCGGTTGAATATGTGGCGTTAACGGATGGATTAGCCAATATTTCTGTTTATGTCGCGCGAGCGGGAGAAAATCCGATGCCCAATGAGCTGCTTATTCGTAATGGTTTATCTATGGTAGTTGTTAAAGTGGGTACGCTTGAGGTTGTAGCTATCGGTAAGGTGCCTTCTGAAACGTTAGACAGGATAGCCAATAGTTTAGTATTAAAATAAACAATGCTCGTTAACAAGCAAGCCGTGACAACAATATTTTGTGTCACGGCTTTCGTGTTTCTAGTGGCAAATTAGAAATGATATAGCTTAGCGGTAAACTTGCTTAGCCAATGAGCGGCATTGTGCTAAAATTGAATCCTTATTTATGGTTTGAGCTGATTATATGAATAGCCACATGTCCGAGTCATCCACTATGATGGAAGAAATTGCCCGCGTGGTTGATTATCAACAAGGCTGGGTAACTGTTGAGGTTGAATTAAAAAGTGCATGTAACCATTGTGCCAGCAGTGAAAATTGTGGCACATCGACGATCGCTAAAGCTTTTTCGGTTCATACACAACGTTTTTCATTACCGAGTGAAAGACCTTGCCATAGCGGTGATTTGCTTAAAATAGGTTTACCTGAAAGCGTCATCATTAAAGCGGCTGCATTGGTGTATTTATTGCCGTTAATTGGGTTGTTTTTATCGGCAATGATAGGGCATATGCTGGCTGCTGGAATAGGATTGAGTACCAATGGTTTTGCTATGGCTTTTGGTGCATTAGGCGCATTGGTTGCCTGGTTTATTGGTAAGCACTTCGCCACTGAACTAGAGGCTCACGCCACACCCGTTATCATTACCTATTTAGGCCAAGAAGTGGGCATTATCAGTGCCTGTCATTAGTTAGCCTGATCTCGGGATAACAAACTGCTCGCCCTTTGTTTTACTAACTGCGTTGAATGAACTTGCAATAGGCCAGATATACGCGCGTCAATTGGCCTTGTTAGTAAAAAATGACAATTTTGATAATGGTTAACTTCTAAGTTTATGATCTTTATAATCATATTCTCATCTCTTATCCCGAATTCAAGTTAGTGAATATTTTCCACATTTATGCTGATGACCTATGATGCCGTGTAACATGTTTAACCATCTCTTTTAACCTGAAAATGTGTGTACAGAGCCTCGAAAACCTCCTGTAATGGTTAATAATCGCCCCAAAATGGATACTATTGTTTAATCTGATTGGTATTACCCCCCCAATCAGGTACAATTTGCCACCTTAATTTTCATCATTTTAGTAGTAGTCATTGCAGCATAATGAAACACATTAGAAACTTCTCGATTATTGCCCATATCGACCATGGTAAATCAACTTTATCCGATCGCCTGATTCAGGTATGTGGCGGCTTAACTGACCGTGAAATGGCTGCACAGGTTTTAGATTCAATGGATCTAGAACGTGAGCGTGGCATTACGATCAAAGCCCAAAGTGTCACCTTAGATTACCATGCAAAAGATGGTAACACTTATCTACTCAACTTCATTGATACACCAGGCCACGTTGACTTCTCTTATGAAGTATCACGTTCTTTGGCTGCATGTGAAGGTGCACTATTAGTAGTTGATGCTGGTCAAGGCGTAGAAGCTCAGACATTAGCAAACTGCTATACCGCACTAGAAATGAATTTAGACGTAGTTCCTGTATTAAATAAAATTGACTTACCTCAGGCTGAACCAGACCGTGTAGCAGCAGAGATTGAAGATATCGTTGGCATTGATGCCATGGATGCTGTGCGTTGTTCAGCAAAGACAGGTGTTGGCGTTGATTTAGTACTAGAGGAAATTATCGCAAAAATTCCTCCGCCAGTGGGCGATGAGTCTGCGCCTTTACAAGCGTTGATTATTGACTCATGGTTTGATGCATACCTTGGTGTTGTTTCTTTAGTACGTATTAAGAATGGCATACTTAAGAAAGGTGAAAAATTTAAAGTGATGTCCACTGGACAAAACTATAACGCCGATCGCGTAGGCATTTTTACCCCAAAAGAAAAAGACAAAACAGAGCTTCGTGCAGGTGAAGTGGGTTATGTGATTTCTGGTATTAAAGAAATTCACGGTGCGCCAGTAGGTGATACCTTGACCCATGCAAAAAATGGCGCGGACAAACCTCTTCCAGGCTTTAAACGTGTTAAGCCTCAGGTTTATGCCGGTGTATTCCCAATTTCTACCGATGAATATGAAAGCTTCCGTGATGCGTTAAATAAATTAAGTTTGAATGATGCATCACTGTTTTTTGAACCTGAAACTTCATCAGCGTTAGGTTTTGGTTTCCGTATAGGTTTTCTCGGCCTTCTGCACATGGAGATTGTCCAGGAGCGTTTAGAGCGCGAATATAATCTAGATTTGATCACGACGGCACCCACAGTGGTGTACGAAGTTATCATGAACAATGGTGAAACGATTTATGTCGATAATCCTTCAGGCCTACCTGCGCTGAATAATATCGAAGAAATTCGTGAACCGATTGTTGAAGCCAATATATTAGTGCCAAAAGAATACTTAGGTAACGTGATTACCTTGTGTATTGAAAAGCGCGGTTCGCAAACCAATATGGTTTATCACGGTAATCAAGTGGCCGTGACTTATCATTTGCCGATGGCTGAAGTGGTCATGGATTTCTTTGACCGTCTTAAGTCAACGAGTCGTGGTTATGCGTCATTAGAGTATAACTTTATTCGTTTTGATCCTGCAGATATGGTGCGACTGGACATTTTAATCAATGGCGACAGAGTTGATGCATTAGCGATGATTATTCATCGCAGTAATATTCGTCATCGTGGTTTGGCATTGGTTGAAAAGATGAAAGAACTGATCCCTCGCCAAATGTTTGATATTGCTATTCAGGCTGCTGTTGGTAGTCAGATTATTGCTCGTTCAAGTATTAAAGCATTACGTAAAGATGTAACCGCTAAGTGTTATGGTGGTGACGTTTCACGTAAGAAGAAACTACTTAACAAGCAGAAAGAAGGTAAAAAACGCATGAAGCAAGTCGGTAACGTTGAAGTGCCACAAGAGGCATTCTTAGCGGTATTGAAACTTAACGATTAATTATAATTAATTGTTTTAGTTTGCTAGTGCCTGTTGATGTTTTCTGGTTAAATTTTGTTCGAGATAAAAACGTTTTAATCGAGGCGAGTGGATTGCTGCCTAGTAATCTAAGCACCACTTGATTCACAAAGAATCACTCAATAAAGAGTAAAACGTTTTTAGCCGAACCCTTCGGGCAGCGTTTGTTGGCCATTTTTACTGCGTTATCGGCTTTTTATGTAGAATAACTACACTACAAAGCCTCTGCCTTGTATAAATGACCAACAATTCGCTGCAAAAAAAACCTTGAAAGATTAACCGACACTAAACGCCGCGTATTGCGGCGTTATCGTTATTTTTACTATATATTTTGTAACACTCAACTGGGTGAATGTTTATTCGTTAATCACCATACTGGATTGAGTTATTCTGAGCCTTTGCTCAAGCCATATGGATCCAACACACCTAGCAGGAGATAAATCAGTAATGGCAGCCTATTTTTCGCTCATTTTAGTACTCGTAACCTTAGTCAGTGGACTTATTTGGTTAATTGATGTGGTATTTTTTGCGCCTAAACGCCGTGAAAGCTTATTAGCAGCACAAGCTAACTCAACTCAGTTAAGTGCAGATGCGATAGATAAAATCATTCGTGAGCCCGTGTTAGTTGAAACTGCACATTCGATTTTTCCGGTTATCGCCTTTGTGATGATTTTACGATCTTTTATCTATGAGCCATTTCAAATTCCATCTGGTTCGATGATGCCGACACTCTTAGTGGGTGATTTCATTCTGGTTGAAAAGTTTAGTTACGGGTTACGCGATCCTGTATGGCGCAGCAAACTAGTTGAAACCGGTGAACCTGAGCGCGGAGACGTATTTGTATTTAAATACCCTGAAAACCCAAAAATTGACTATATAAAGCGTGTGGTTGGTTTACCAGGTGACAAGATATTTTATCGTAATAAACAACTGATGATCCAAGAAGCGTGTGTCAATAAATCTGACTGCCCAGCGGCTCATACGATTGAGCATGTAGAAATTAATCGTGGTGAGTTTAGCCAAAATGACGTGCCATTAATTCGTTTGAGTGAGCAATTAGGCGATGTAGAACACGATATTTTGCTTAATCCATCGCGCCCTGATTTCAGACAGCACTTTTATCCTCAAGCGGGTCTTCCTGCTGGTGAGTTCGTTGTCCCTCAAGGAATGTATTTTGCCATGGGTGATAACCGTGATAATAGTACCGATAGTCGATTCTGGGGCTTTGTACCGGAAGAGAATCTTGTCGGTAAAGCCGTTGCAATTTGGATTAGTTTTGAATTTGATCGTAAACCGAGTGATGTGTTACCAACGTGGGTACCGACCGGAGTACGTTTTGATAGAGTAGGTGGAATACATTGATGGAACCCATTAAAAATTTGCCGCGTTTGTGCCGTACTTTAGGGTATGAGTTTAATAATATTGAATTACTCATTCAGGCCTTAACGCATCGCAGCGCAGCAAATAAACATAATGAGCGTTTAGAGTTTTTAGGCGATTCGATTCTATCGATAGCTATTTCAGATGCCTTATATCATCAGTTTCCAAAGGCGACTGAAGGTGATTTAAGCCGTATGCGCGCTACTTTAGTCAAAGGTGACACACTGACAATCATCGCTCAAGAGTTCAAGCTAGGTGATTATTTGTATTTAGGCCCTGGTGAACTCAAAAGCGGTGGCTTTAGACGCGAATCTATTTTAGCGGATGCCGTAGAGGCTATTATTGGTGCAGTTTACCTTGATGCCGATATTGAAGTGTGCCGTAAGCTATTATTATCATGGTATCAAGAGCGTTTAGCTGAGATAAAACCGGGTATTAATCAGAAAGATCCGAAGACAATTTTGCAAGAATACCTGCAAGGTTTTAAAAAGCCATTGCCAGATTACCAAGTTGTTGCAGTAGAAGGTGAAGCGCATGATCAAACCTTCACCGTAGAATGTAAAATTAGTGAATTAGATAAAGTTGTCACCGGTGTGGCAAGTTCAAGAAGAAAAGCTGAACAGCTTGCCGCTGCTCAGGTATTGGAGCTACTGAATAAATGACCAAAAAAACAGACTTGCCAGCAGGTGATAACCAAGAGCCTAGCTTAGATGAACTGCTGGCAAGGATGAACCAAGCAGCACCAACCGCAACAGCCAAATACGATGTAACTTATTGTGGCATGGTGGCTATTGTCGGTCGTCCCAATGTGGGTAAATCAACGCTTTTGAACAAGTTACTTGGTCAAAAGGTGAGTATTACCTCAAAAAAACCACAAACAACTCGTCACCGTATCATGGGTATTCATACCGATGGCCCAAGCCAGATTATATTTATTGATACACCTGGTCTACACATCGAAGAAAAGCGTGCGATAAACCGCTTGATGAACCGTGCGGCTGCCAGTTCATTAGCTGATGTTGCTATGGTTATTTTTGTTGTTGATGGTATGACGTGGACTGCCGATGATGAGATGGTTCTTCAAAAAATTCAACATCGAAATGACGATCGAAAAATCATTTTAGCCATCAATAAAGTTGATAATATTAAAGATAAAGAATCATTATTCCCTTATTTAACTGAATTGGCTAAAAAGTTTGATTTTGATGAAATTTTGCCAATATCAGCCAGTAAAGGCACCAATGTGCAACGCATTTTGGATATGGCGCGTGAATCATTACCTGAAGCCCCATTTTATTTCCCTGAAGATTACGTGACCGATCGCTCACAACGCTTTATGGCATCTGAAATTGTCCGTGAAAAGCTAATGCGCTTCCTTGGGGATGAACTTCCTTACGACGCAACGGTAGAGATTGAACAGTTTAAAATGATGGAAAATGGCGTCTATCAAATTAATGCGTTAATTCTGGTTGAACGTGAAGGCCAAAAACGTATGGTAATTGGCAATAAAGGTGAGCGAATTCGAACGATTGCAACGCAATCTCGTCTAGACATGGAAACCTTATTTGACAATAAAGTATTTCTTGAAGTGTGGGTGAAAGTGAAATCAGGTTGGGCTGATGATGAACGTGCATTGAGAAGTTTAGGCTATGGCGAAAGCTAAATTGGCTTTAGCGTTACTGATTATGTATTTATAGGCATGGCCACTATGAAACGTGGCTATGTCCTTCATCATCGACAATTTCGTGAATCGAGCGTAATCGTTAATTTGCTGGTAGAGGGTGTTGGACGTGTTGATGCCATTACTCGAGTCGGTTCTGGTAAACGGTCAATTAAAAGTATCTTACAACCTTTTCAACCGCTAATTATCCAATTTAGTGCCAAGTCCGAAGCCAGAAATTTAGGGTTGAAAAATATTACCCAAATTGAAGCCGCTGCACCTGCTATGCCGCTGAGCGGTAATAGTCTTTATTCTGGTTTTTACTTAAACGAAATATTGGTTCGCCTATTATCAGTCGATCACCAAGCTGAAGGTCTCTTTCTCGATTATCATCGTGCGCTACTGGCGTTAGCGAAACAGTTTTGTTCAAGCCACCTGCGTTATTTTGAAATGGCATTGTTACTCGAGTTAGGTGCATTGCCGTCTCTTGCTTATGACACCCAAGGTGACTCGTTAGATGACAGTTGCCACTATCGGTTTATTGCAGAGAGTGGTTTTATCCCTGTAGTAACCACTCAAGAAAGCTCTTTTTCTCATGGTAAAGGCTGTTTATCTGGGGCGATGTTGCTAGCATTGGCATCACAAAACCTGCAACCTGAACAGTTTAATCAAGCTAAAGGATTAATGCGTTATTTACTCACACCATTGTTGGGTAATAAGCCGTTATTAAGTAGGCAGTTATTCAGTAATAAATCGGATTAGCATATAATCTATTCTAAACCCAACACATGGACCAAACACTTGTAAATTAGTGCATAACTTTGGTTATCGTGTGCCTCATTGTGTTATTTATTATTTTAAGGAGCTCGATGTGAGCGGAATACTATTAGGCATTAACATCGATCATATCGCGACATTGCGTCAGGCCCGCGGTACTCATTATCCTGATCCCGTACACGCAGCTGCAGTAGCAGAGCATGCCGGCGCCGATGGTATCACCATACATTTACGTGAAGATCGTCGCCACATTCAAGATCGTGATGTGTATTTATTGGCAAAAACATTGAAGACCAGAATGAACTTCGAGTTTGCTGTCACTGAAGAAATGATCGCTATCGCCTGTGATATCAAACCAGCGTATGCATGTTTAGTCCCAGAGAAGCGTGAAGAGCTAACAACTGAAGGCGGTCTTGATGTCGCAGGTCAGTTAGAAAAAATCCGCTCAGCCGTCACACGTTTGGCTGCAGAAGGTATTAAAGTGTCATTATTTATTGATGCTGATAAAACTCAAATTGATGCCGCAGTGTTATCTGGCGCACCTTATATTGAGATCCATACTGGTTGTTATGCTGATGCCATCACCGATGCTGAGCAGGCAAATGAATTAGCTCGTATTACTGAAATGGCACAATATGCTCACAGTAAAGGTTTAGTGGTTAATGCTGGGCATGGATTGCATTATCACAATGTTAAGGCTATCGCGGCTATTCCTGAGCTTTATGAGCTTAATATTGGTCATGCTGTGATTGCTCGAGCCGCTATTGATGGTTTGGACACTGCAGTACGGGATATGAAGAAACTGATGCTTGAAGGCCGCAGAGGCGAATAATGGCGATTGTAGGGATAGGAACAGACATTGTTGAGATTGCCCGCATCAGTGAGCAGCGAGAGCGCCTAGGTGACAGGTTAGCCAGAAGAGTGCTGACCGAGTCTGAGCTTACTACTTACTTGCAATCAAAACAGCCTGAGCGATTTTTAGCTAAGCGTTTTGCCGCCAAAGAAGCTGCAGCAAAAGCCTTAGGCACAGGAATTGGCCGAGGTGTGTCGTTTCAACATATCCATATCGACAATGATGATAATGGCGCGCCCCAGGTACGTTTTACCGATGGCGCGCTAGCACGGCTTGAACAATTAGCGGGCAAGCATGGTTTTATCAGTATTGCAGATGAAAAACATTATGCTGTAGCCACTGTGGTGTTAGAAAGTTGATGTGAACCATATTAGGCTATTTATTAAAGGCGCATTAGCGCCTTTTTTGTGAGCTATTAAAATTGCCGTAAGTGGGGTAGATTAACAAGATATCAACAACTCATCTCAGAACGAGATGATAACTGACATCAAACAGTCTTTTTCTATACTAATACGACGACATCACACTAGATTAATATTGGTAAATCAATACGGATTGTTAGCAAAAATGATCCATTAGATATGAATTAGATTGAATATCATGATGCCAGTTTACCTACCTCATTCCTTCTTTTGAGCTGAGGTTAACTAGAGAGAATCAAAAATGAAATCGGCAGTAGAACAACTTTCAACTTATAAAAGTGTGCATTTAAACCCACAAAACATAAAGACGCATTTTGTCGGTGTTCCAATGATTATCTGGTCGGCATTTTTGATGCTGGGGACACTTCGCTTTGCATGGCAGGATTATCAAGTGAGTGCTGCGATGATATTAGCTGTTGTGGTATTGGGCTACTATATGGCACTTCATATGCGCCTGGCACTTGGATTAGTATTGTTCATTCTGCCGGTGTTATACACCACTGAGCTGGTTGTTCATACTTCACATCCCTTTATCATTGCCATTAGTATTTTTGTTATTGGCTGGGTTATTCAGTTTATTGGCCATAAATATGAAAAGGCTAAACCTGCTTTTATGGATGATCTCAATCAGCTTCTGATTGGGCCATTTTTTTTGATGGCAGAGTTGTATTTCATATTAGGTTTGGAAAAAGACTTAGCCGCAGAAATTACCCCAATCGCACGTGATAAACGCCGTGCTTTAGAGGCTAAGCGTCTTGCATCGTAATGAATGACCAATTCATGGCAATAAAAAAGGCGCTTGCAGCGCCTTTTTTATGTGTAAAAATTTACTCGTTATCATCAATTAACGTTAAATTGCTGGGTAAAACTCTGACTGTTTTAATCATATTATCTGCAACATCGATGACTTCTATTTGATAATCAACGATGCGTAAGCTGGTGTTTGCTGCAGGAATATCTTCCAGAAATTCAATGATCAGGCCATTTAAGGTTTTAGGGCCATCAATCGGAAGATTCCATTTCATTTCTTTATTAAGGTCACGAATGTTAATCGTGGCATCAATTAAGAAACTACCATCTTGTTGGATATTAATGTCTTCACTTGCCGTGGTCAGCATTGAGGTTGTGAAGTCACCGACAATCTCTTCTAAAATATCTTCAAGTGTGACTAAGCCCTGAATATCACCGTACTCATCAACAACTAACCCTATGCGTTCTTTATTTTGCTGGAAATTAGTCAATTGAACGTTTAGTGGTGTGCCTTCAGGAATAAAGTATAACTCCTTAACAGCCCTTAATAATGATGACTTACTGAATTGCTCTTTGGATTGTAAGCGCAAAGCATCACGTAAGTGAATAAACCCGACAGCATCATCGATGTTGTCGCGATAGACTAACACTCGAGTATGAGGACTTTGAACCACTTGCTTATTTATCAATTTAAAATCGTCATTGACGTTAATAGCATAAATATCTGAGCGTGAAATCATAATGTCTTCGACTGTGACTTTTTCTAAATCTAAAATCGACAATAACATTTCTTGGTGACGCTGTGGGATTAGTGCTCCAGCTTCATGCACAACTGTGCGCAGTTCTTCTTGGCTTAACGCGTCACTTGTTTTGACGGTTTTAATGCCCATTAAACGTAAAAACATTGAGGTAATTAAGTTGATTGCTTTCACTAATGGCGACAGCAATATTAATAACCAACCTAATAAAATACTCGATGGAAATGCAATACGTTCAGGGTGCAAAGCCGCAAACGTTTTTGGTGTGACCTCAGCAAACACTAACACCACTATAGTCAGAACACCGGTTGCAATAGCAACACCCATATCACCAAACAAGCGCATACCGATAATAGTCGCAATTGCAGATGCAAGAATGTTAACCAGATTATTACCGATGAGAATCAAGCCAATGAGTCGATCTGGGCGGTCGAGTAACTTTAAGGCGCGCTGTGCACCTTTGTGGTCATTGGATGCAAGATGTCGTAAGCGGTATCGATTGAGGCTCATCATTGCGGTTTCTGAACCAGAAAAATAAGCAGAAATCACGATTAAAACCAAAAGGAAAATAAGGAGTGCGCTGGTAGATATAGCGTCCAAAAAAGGGGCCCCATAAAGTGGTGTGAAATTGACCTATTGGTCAAATTGTCAGAAATTTAACGGCCATTATTTATTATTGGCCGTTAGTGTCAAGTAATCTTGGTTATTTTTCAACAGAATAGAAAAGCATATTCAGCGTAAAGATATTAAAATTAGTTTAATATCAATTCTTTAACAACTCTAGCACCAAAATATGCGAGAGATAGTAAGCCTGCACCCGATAAGCTATAAATCACTGCGGTACGGATTCTACAGCCAACAGTATATTGTTGCCACAACATCGCAGCGTAAACCACCCAAGCTATTATTGATAATATTGCCTTATGGCCTTTACCGTCGCCAAACATATCTTCTAAAAATACAAATCCAGTTACTAGCGATAAACTCAGTAAAATAAATCCAATAATGATGAGGTGATAAAGTTGCTTTTCAACCGTCATTAATGGCGGCATTGCTGGGCTCATCATCATTTGCTTTTTCTTCAGTTTATTCTGGATAAACCATAATTGAATGGCGTACATAGCCGCTATCATCAATGCGCTATAGGCCATGAGTGATAACACTACATGTGCCAGAAGTTCAGGGTGTATTTCAAAATGAGTAATAAACTGCGGCGGCACTAACCATAGAAGTGCTACTGACAATATTGAGCAGGCATACACAACGGGCACTACAATGATGACTTTAAGTCGAGGCATTGTAATCGTGAACGTTAATGCAATAATCCAGTTAACCAATGAAATTACGTTGGTTAAACTAAAGTTTTGTCCATCGACAGTAAAAACCGCATTCGAAAGTGCAAACCCGTGCATGATGACGGCAATACCAGAAGCCAGCATAACGGCCTTACGATTAGGCCCTTCAACATGAAAAAGTCTGCTTGTTACTAAAACCAAAGCTAAACAATAAAACAGCATGGCTGCCGCTGAAAAAATAACCATTGAGACTCAACCTATCATAGTAATTAATGCTGAAAAACTGCGCTGTGAGTGTTGAACAATACTATCAAAGCATCACATTTTCATTATTTTATTAGATTAACATGATCAGGGCCTAATATGGCAGTGACCTAAGACCCAAAATTTAACAGTTTCCTACCTTTAGCTACAATAATTTACTCAAAATGAGTCAGTGTTTACGTTCTTCGCGTTGCAAGTATCGTAATTTGGAGTGGCTTGGGTATAATGGGCTCAATTATCGATATGCTTAAAAGAGCCGCTCAATGTTTGAAAATTTATCTGACAGACTTTCACGCACACTAAAAAACATTAGTGGCCGTGGTCGCTTAACAGAAGACAACATTAAAGAAACCCTGCGTGAAGTGCGTATGGCGCTGCTTGAGGCGGATGTAGCTTTACCTGTTGTTAGAGACTTCGTTAACAGCGTAAAAGAACGCGCTGTGGGTCAAGAGGTGTCAAAAAGCTTAAGCCCAGGGCAAGCCTTTATCAAAATTGTCCAAAACGAACTTGAAAAAGCCATGGGTGAGGCGAATGAAGCCCTCGACTTAGCGGCAATACCTCCGGCTGTGATCATGATGGCGGGTCTTCAAGGCGCGGGTAAAACAACCTCGGTAGCCAAATTAGGTAAATTTTTACGTACACGTCATAAAAAATCAGTCCTTGTCGTCAGTGCGGATGTATACCGTCCTGCGGCAATTAAACAACTTGAAACATTGGCTGCAGAAGTTGAGGTTGAATTCTTTCCGTCTGACGTGAGCCAAAAGCCAGTTGATATTGCTAAAGCCGCAATAAGCTATGCAAAATTAAAATTCATTGATGTGGTGATTGTCGATACAGCAGGTCGCCTGCACGTTGATGAAGCTATGATGGATGAAATCAAACAGCTGCATGCTACTGTAAATCCGATTGAGACCTTATTCGTTGTTGACGCGATGACGGGGCAAGATGCGGCCAACACAGCTAAAGCATTCAATGAAGCGTTACCTTTGACGGGTGTTATTTTAACCAAAGTTGATGGTGATGCTCGCGGTGGTGCAGCGTTATCGATTCGCAGTATCACAGGTAAGCCAATTAAATTTTTAGGTGTTGGTGAGAAAACCGATGCATTAGAGCCTTTCCATCCAGACCGTATTGCTTCGCGCATTCTCGGAATGGGTGATGTGTTGTCTTTAATTGAAGAAGTTGAACGTGGCGTCGATAAAGACAAAGCGATGAAGCTGGCTTCAAAAGTTAAATCCGGCGGCAGTTTCGACCTAGAAGATTTTCGTGAGCAATTGCAGCAAATGAAAAACATGGGCGGAATGATGAACATGCTTGAGAAGCTTCCGGGTGTAGGACAATTACCACCAGAAGCATTGGCCCAGGTTCAAGACGGTAAAATGACCGGACAAATGGAAGCCATTATTAATTCAATGACCTCTAAAGAACGTAAGAATCCAGATTTGATTAAAGGATCTCGTAAACGTAGAATCGCTGGCGGTTCAGGTACCCAAATTCAAGATGTAAACCGCTTATTGAAGCAATTTACCCAAATGCAGAAAATGATGAAAAAGATGTCTGGCAAGGGTGGAATGAAGAAGATGATGCGCGGAATGGGCGGAATGTTACCACCAGGAATGAAGTTTCCTGGTCGATAATAACAGCATCTTTCAAGAGCAAAACTAGTAATTTTTAAATTCAATCAGTTGGTTAGGTTATATTTTTGACTTTATTGCAACAAAATGGGTGAGCTAAAAATCATCAGATTTGGTTGCAATAGTTCAAAAGTCAGGTAAAATCTTCCGGCTTTCTTTCTGGGACTCTTCGCGAACACGGAGTTCCAGTTTTTATTTTTGCTTCTAGCAAATCATTAGAGGAATAAAACGCATGGTTACCATTCGTTTAGCTCGTGGCGGCGCAAAAAAGCGTCCATTTTACAATATCGTTGTTGCTGATAGCCGCAATGCTCGTGACGGTCGTTTCATCGAACGTGTAGGTTTCTTCAATCCATTGGCCCGTGGCCAAGAAGAAACTTTACGTTTAGATCTTGATCGTGTTGAGCACTGGGTTGCTACTGGCGCTGCAACATCTGAGCGTGTTGCAAAACTGATTAAAGACGCGCGTAAAGCTGTTGCTTAATTGCGTATAAGGTATAGATAGATGAGTAGTAACCAAGAGCTAGTTGTACTGGGTAAGTTAGGTTCCAGTCATGGTATTAAAGGTTGGCTAAAAATCACTTCCTATACCGATTCTGTTGAAGGTATTTTCGATTATTCGCCTTGGCTTATAAAAGAACAAGGCGTTTGGCGTGAAGTTAAGGTCGCTCAGTGGCGTTTTCAAGGTAAAGCTGTCGTGGCTGAACTAGAAGGTGTCGCTACCAGAGAACATGCGCAAATGCTCACAAATTGTGAAATTGCGATCATGCCTGAGCAAATGAAAGATTTGGATGATAGTGAATTCTATCATCGTGATCTTATCGGCTGCGAAGTGACCAATATAAACGGCTATAACATGGGTATTGTTGACCAGATCGTGGAAACAGGATCAAACGACGTACTACTGATTAAAGCTAATGCCAAAGATGCCTTCGGCAAAGCGGAACGTATGATCCCCTTTGTCCCTGAGCAGTTCATCAAACAGGTGGACTTGCAAGGGAAACAGATTTTAGTGGATTGGGATCCTGACTTCTAAGTCGAGGTACAACATATGTGGTTAGGGGTAATCACCCTGTTTCCAGAGATGTTTCGTGCTGTTACAGACTTTGGGGTTACGGGTCGAGCCGTGAAAAACGGCCTGCTAGAGGTGCAAACGTGGAATCCTCGAGATTTCACCCATGATAGACATAATACTGTGGACGACCGACCTTATGGTGGTGGGCCCGGTATGTTAATGATGGTGCAACCTCTGCGTGATGCTATCCATGCAGCTAAAGCAGCTGCAGGTGATAGGGCAAAAGTGATTTATCTATCTCCTCAGGGACGCAAGCTGGATCAGCATGGCGTTACTGAGTTAGCTAAATCAGAGTGTTTGATTTTAGTGTGTGGTCGATACGAAGGTGTTGATGAACGCATTATTCAAACAGAAGTTGATGAAGAATGGTCTATCGGTGATTACGTACTTTCGGGTGGTGAGTTACCGGCAATGACGTTAATCGATTCAGTGGCTCGTTTAGTACCTGGTGTACTGGGCAAGCAAGCGTCAGCAGAGCAAGATTCTTTCTCTGATGGTTTACTGGATTGTCCTCATTATACGCGCCCTGAACAATTGGATGGTCTTGACGTACCCGCAGTGCTGCTAAGCGGTGACCACGAAAAAATTAGACTCTGGCGTTTACAACAAAGTATCGGAAGAACTTTTTTGAGACGACCAGAATTATTTGAAAATCTAGCTCTGACTGACGAACAAACGACTTTATTAGCGCAGTTCGTGAATGAAACGGACAAGTCCGCATAGTCAACGCTCAGTTATTACTAGGATGGAGTAATTATGAACAACATCATTAAAATGCTCAACGATGAGCAAATGAAAACAGATGTGCCTGATTTTGGTGCTGGTGATACAGTAGTAGTTCAAGTACGTGTTAAGGAAGGCGAAAAAGAGCGTCTTCAAGCTTTTGAAGGTTTGGTAATTGCTAAGCGTAACCGTGGTCTGCATTCTGCATTCACAGTACGTAAAATCTCTAATGGCGAAGGTGTTGAGCGTGCTTTCCAGACGCATAGCCCGCTAATTGCTAGCATCGAAGTTAAGCGTCGCGGTCGTGTACGTCGTGCTAAACTGTACTATTTACGTGAGCGTTCAGGTAAGTCTGCACGTATCCGTGAAAAATTGGCAACTAAGTAATAGTTACCAATACAGAATAAAGATGCAGTGTTCGCACAACAACCCGCCGAAAGGCGGGTTTTTGTTTGTGGGGCTTTTAAAAATAATAAAGGGATAACAGCGAATAGAGCGGTAATAGCGAATAGAGTGGTAACGACGAGTAGAGCGGTAACAGCGAGCAGAGCGGTAACGACGAGTAGAGCGGTAACAG